>DATCPU010000167.1:0-3154 GCA_036569925.1 Candidatus Dormiibacterota bacterium | reverse complement strand
GAGAAGGAGAGCTCCAGCAGGTCGATCGTGTGGCGCTTGCGGATGAGCCGATCGCGGCGGTCGTTATCTGCCACATCAAGCGGGCTTATCGCGTAAACGTCTTGCGTCGCGAGCATAGAAATATGGTACAAACAAATGTTCTACAAGTCAAGGTTTCGGGGCCGATTAACGAACCTCATTTCTGAGAATGTTTCACCCATCGCGAAACCCGCTAAGCGAAGCGTCCCGGCGACCACCAAGCGGTTCCACCACACATCCCAGTCCCGTCACCCGCACCCCACGACTGCAAAGCGCCTCATCCAGGGCTGCAGACCCTCCACCATCTCGCACCAGCCCGAACGGGTTTGGAATGTGCACGAGGGCGGTTGGCAGCTGGTGCGCATGGAGACCGGCAAGTTCATGACCATTCCGGCGACTGTGACCATCGGTCCTCCGGCTCGCGGACCTGACTAGAGGCGGTCCGCATCGGGTTCGACTTATCAGAAGTGAAAGTACTTGCCATTCCGGTAAGTGAGTGCTAGGTTTCGGCAATGGAGCGCGAACGTGACCCAACTCGCGCGGCGCGGGTCAGTTTCATGAGCGAGCTAGAACCGACACAGCTTGATGCCCGTGCAGCTGTCGCGGAAGCTGATGCCCAGGCCGCCAAGGTCCGGCGCGCCGACCGCCGATTGGGGTGGGTATTGAGCGCCTTCGCAGTCGTATGGGTGACCGAAGTCTCGGTGGGGAGCCTATGGCACTCGCCTTCGAGCTTGATAGCAAGTCTCGGCATCGTTGCGGTCGGCTGCGCTCTGATCATCTGGCTGGGAGTCGGGATTCGCGCTTACAGCCGCACAGGGATCGGCTGGATGGCTGCAGCAGTCGTGGCGTTCTTCGTTGCGCACTACGCGGCGACGGTCGGGGCGTTCGTATTCGGATGGTGGGGTCCACAGCACCCTCTCCAGCCGGCCATCAACGCAGCAGTCAGTGTCATCCCACTGTTCGTCGGGGCCGTTGTTCTGTGGCGTCGCTGAAGCATCCTCGACACGAGCTCGACGATCTACTCGGCCATTCAGTCCGCTTTTCGGTGATGGCCCTCCTTGCGGCTGCTAGCAAAGTCGATTTTCGATTCGTTCGTGATCACGTCGAGGTGACTGATTCGATGTTGTCGAAGCAGATGAGCACTCTGCACGAAGCGGGCTACGTGAAGGTCGACAAGGGTCACGTCGGCAAGATGCCAAGAACGTGGCTCTCACTCACGAAAGAGGGACAACGAGCGTTCGACCGCCATCTCGCCGCACTTCGCGAGATTGTGCAATCCAATGGAGCCCGCCGCTAGCGGCCCGCGGTAGCCTGTGGACGTGACGCCGGCCGACGTTTTCAACCAACCGCCCCCGCTCGTCGATTACAACCTCTTCGAGGCCGACGCGCCACTGCGCGAAGCGCTCGAGCGCGAGGGCGCCGGGTGGGCTCACGACTGGGTGAGCGAGCTAGGCCGGCTCGCCGGCACCGAGGAGTCCATCGCCTGGGGCTTCCAGGCCAACTCCAACCCGCCCCAGCTCCGCACCCACGACCGTTACGGCAACCGCATCGACGAGGTCGAGTTCCATCCCGCCTGGCATCGCCTCATGGAGGTGGCCATCGGCCACGGCCTCCATGCCCTGCCCTGGCGCGCCCCTCGCCCTGGCGCACACGCCGCACGGGCCGCCGGCTTCTACGTCTGGTCGCAAGTCGAGGGTGGCCACGGCTGCCCAGTCTCGATGACGTACGCGGCGCTCCCAGCCCTGCGCAAGCAGCCGGAGCTCGCGGCGGAATGGGAGCCGTTGATGACCACCCTCGACTACGACCCTGGCCTTCGCCCCCACTCGACCAAGCGTGGCGTGCTGTTCGGCATGGCAATGACCGAGAAGCAGGGAGGCTCCGATGTCCGCGCCAACACCACACGCGCCACGCGCACAGCGGGAGGCGAGTACGAGCTCACCGGCCACAAGTGGTTCTGCTCCGCGCCGATGTGTGACGCCTTCCTGGTCTTGGCGCAGGCCCCGGGCGGCCTGTCCTGCTTCCTGCTGCCGCGCGTCCTCCCCGACGGGACTCGCAATGCCTTCCACATACAGCGCCTGAAGGACAAGCTCGGCAACCGCTCCAACGCCTCAAGCGAGATCGAGCTCAACGGAGCGATGGCCTGGCTCGTCGGTGAAGAGGGAAACGGAGTGCGGACCATCATCGAGATGGTCAACCACACGCGCCTCGACTGCATCATCGGCTCCGCCTCGCTGATGCGCCAGGCGGTCGCCCAAGCGACTCACCACGCGGCGCATCGACGCGCCTTCGGCCACCTCCTCATCGACCAGCCCTTGATGCTCAACGTCCTGGCCGACCTGGCCATCGAATCGGAGGCGACGACCATCCTGATGATGCGCCTCGCGGGCGCCCTCGACCGCGCGGCCGATAGCAAGGAAGCGCAATTTCGTCGCCTCGCACTCGCCGTCAGCAAGTACTGGGCGTGCAAGCGCGCGATCCCGGTCGTCGCCGAATCCCTCGAGTGCCTCGGCGGTAACGGCTACGTCGAGGAGTCGATCATGCCGCGCCTCTATCGCGAGGCGCCACTGAACTCCATCTGGGAGGGTTCGGGCAACGTCAACGCGCTCGACGTGCTGCGCGCGTTGCAGCGCGAACCCGAATCGCTGGCCGCTTTCGTCGCGGAGGTCGAGGAGGCCCGTGGATCAGACGCGCGACTCGACCGAACCGTGCTCGATCTCAAGCACCAGCTCTCCAGCGGAGCCGCGGTCGAGGCTGGGGCTCGGCGCCTGGTGGAACGCCTGGCGACCACGCTCGAGGGCTCACTGCTGGTCCGGTATGGCGACCCCGCCGTGGCCGATGCCTTCTGCGCCTCACGCCTGGGCGGCGATTGGGGTCACTCGTTCGGGACCTTGCCGCAGGGCCTCGAGCTAGCTTCGATTGTGCAGCGCCACCGCCCGCGTGCGTAGATTGGGGTCCGTGAGCGTCCAATCCAGCGATATCGCCGGGGCCTGGCGAAGCTCGCCCGTCTCATCGGTCAGGCCACAAGACCTCGTACTCGTCTCCGACTTCGACGGGACCCTTGCCGACATCGTTCCCGAGCCGACCCAGGCCACGCCGCTGCCAGATTCCCTGCACGCCCTCCGGCGCCTCGTGCCTG
>DATCPU010000166.1:0-6905 GCA_036569925.1 Candidatus Dormiibacterota bacterium | reverse complement strand
AAGCTCGTCGGCGCAGAGCCACGCATCGCGCAGCTCCCGGATCGTGCACTGCTGAGGGTGAATCGTGACGCCGACCTTGAAGCGCTTTGGCGAGCTCATTGGGGAGCGATTATCCTCTCCCTCTCATGGTCATCAACCTATCGCCGGTGGCGGTGGACCCCCAGAGCGCTTCGCGCGAATTCTGGTCGCGCTACCACGCGTATCGCCGGGTGCGGCACGCCGAAGCGCGCCCGGGCGACCCTCTCAAGCCAGACGAGCTGGTCGAGATCGCGATGAAGCACGTGAATCCCTTCGAGATCCAGTACCGGTATGAGATCGCCCGCGACGGTCAGATCGTCAGTGACTTCTTTGCGGCTACGACCAAGCCGGGCAGTCCCGAATACGAGAGTAACAAGCAATTCATGTGGGTTACAGCATCGGTCCATCCTGACCACCGGCGTCGTGGCATCGGCCGGTCCTGGATCCCGCTGATGCTCGGTCTGATGGAGCGCCACGGCTCCACGACGCTGACCATGGATACGCACGAGGACTCGGGACATAGGTTTCTGAAGTGGTTGGGCGCGGAAGGCAAATCGGAAGGTGCCGAGAACCGACTGCAGCTGGGGGATGTGGACTGGGACACGCTCACGCGATGGGTGGTGGATGGCGCCGCACGGTCACCCTCGACCCGGCTGGAGGTTTACGACGGCCACCTACCGCAGGCTATGTGGGAGGAGTACTGCCCGCAGTTCTCGTCATTGCTCAACACGATGCCCTGGGATGATCTTGACCACGGGGACATCGTCGTAACACCGGCCCAGCTTGCGGACTGGTATGCGCGCCTCGATGAGCAGGGTGGGTCCGACTACACGATGATCACGCGTGAGCCCGACGGCTCCATCTCCGGAATCACCGACATGAGCTACGCGCCCTACATGCCGCAGTTCATCGAGCAGGGATTCACCGGAGTCCGGGCGGATGCGCGCGGCCGCGGACTGGGCAAGTGGCTCAAGGCGGCGATGTTGCTACATGTGCGTGACATATATCCGGACCTGCAGACTGTCATCACTGGCAACGCTTCCTCGAACGGGCCGATGCTGGCCATCAACAAGGCGATGGGTTTCAAGCAGCATCGCGCCGGCAACGAGTATCAAATCAACGTGGAGAAACTGCGGGACGCCGGCCGGCGAAAGTAGCGCCGGTCTTCAGGCCCTGCGGCGGCTGTTCGAGATGCTCCGCGCCAGCAGCAGGATGCCGATGACGATGAACAGCGCCGGCAGCGCTGCCCTGACCACGGGCTCGTCGTTGATGCCGCTGATGTTGAGGATGGACTCGAAGAAGACGAAGCCAACCATGAAGATCAGCGCGGCGATGAACATGAGCGTCCGGCCCTGCCTGATGAGGTTCGTGTTTCTCTCACGCAGTCCCTGCAAGAACAATCCCAATCCGACGCCACCCGGTGCGACCAGGGCCCATGCATAGGCCCAGCTCGTCCAATGGCCGGAGCTGTTCTGGTAGGCGAGAACGAGTCCAACCATCGTCAGGATTCCGCCGGGTATCGCTGCGCCGGTGCCAAGGCTGAGCATCCCGACTATCAACAGCGTCACTCCCGGGATGATCACAAACAGCGGCCAGCCGAAAGTGCTGAGGTCGACCGCGGCGACCTGCACCACGAGGTAGAACAAGCCCACTACGACCAGGACCACGCCGAGGGCGATGCCCGCACCGTTGCGGCGCACGGGGGCAGGCGGCGGAACGTAGTGCGGGACCGGCGCAGGCGCCACCGGCACCCGGGACTCGGCACTGGAAGTCAACGGCTCCTCCGGCGCCACTATCGGCTCAGAGGTCGGCGGCGGAGGCACGGGCGTCGAAGCTGGCGCATCGGCAGAAACATCGCGCTGCGGAACGGGGTCTGCCGGCGCCGTCGCGTCAATGTCGGAGCTTGCTGAGCGCTTGGCGGCGAATATGTCAGGGCTGCCCGACAGCTCGTCGGCAGGGAGGTGCGCCATCGTTGCGGCATCGCCTTCGTCGCGGTTCGGCGGATCTTGGTTCGGCGGCGTCTGGGCGCTCTTCCTCGTTCTGGGCATGGCGACCAGCTTAACGCTAGCTAGCGCGTGAGCCCTTCACTGGCGTTCTCAGCAAAATCACAGCCGTTTCTCGAACATCGGATTGACTGGGCCGTGCCCGTGCCCGATCTCAAGCGCTTGCTCGATGGCACCGGCGATGAACTCTTTCGCGCCTCGAACCGCCGCCAGCGGCTCCAGGCCTTTGGCAAGCCCAGCCGCGATGGCCGCCGAGAAGACACACCCGCTTCCATGCGTGTTGGCGGTGGCCACCCGCGTACCTGTCAGCTCCACCATGTTCGTGCCGTCCCAGAAAACGTCCGTCACGTCACCCTCCGCATGACCGCCTTTGACCACTGCCGCCCGGACCCCGAGCGCGACCAGGTCGCGGGCGGCGCCCCTTCGCTCTGCGAGCGTTCTTACCGGCCGCCCAAGAATGACCTCGGCCTCGGGCAGGTTGGGCGTGATCACCGCCGCGAGTGGGAGAAGCCGCAATCGGAGCGCGTCGATCGCGTCGGCGCGAAGTAGCCGTGCGCCGCCCTTGGCGACCATGACGGGGTCGACCACGACGCTGGTGATCCGCAGCTTGGCGATCGCCACCGCCACGGCGTCGATGATCTTCGATGATGAGAGCATCCCAGTCTTGGCCGCAGCCACATCAAGGTCACCGACGATCGCCTCGATCTGCGCGGTGATGATCTCGACAGGGAGCTCGAAGATGTCGGTCACCGTGATCGTGTTCTGCGCCGTGATCGCGGTGATCGCCGAGGTTCCGTGGACACCAAGTGCGGCGAAAGTCTTCAGGTCGGCTTGAATGCCGGCGCCCCCACCAGAATCCGAGCCCGCAATCGTGAGCGCAACTGGAAGCCTCATGACTGCGGCAAGCGACGTGCGCCCACATAGATGACGGCGGCCACTGCAGCGCTCACCAGCCCACTAAGGTCCGCGCCATGCAGACCCGCGATCAGGGATTGATTGAAAAACGCGTGGCCGGCTCCGCCCCCAAGGTTGCTGTACAGGTTGTCGTAGTTGACGAACATCAGGCTGACGGCGGTACCCAGCGCCCAAGCCGTCACCGCCAGAGCGGGCCGCGGCTTAGCGTCGAAGACGAAGAAGCTCAGCAGCACCACAGCTGCCCAAGCCGGCGCCCATAGGTAGGTGAGGATCAGGAAGTCCTCATAAGCGAGGTGGAAGTCGCTGACGAGCACCGCGTAGGCGGCCAGCGCGGTGCCGAGCACCCCGCACCCTAGCGCGGCCTGCCATCGCTTCACCTTGATGCCCATCGCGAGTGAGACGAGGCCCGCCGTATAGACGTCGAGGTAGTTGGCCCAGATCTCGCCGGCGACGACGAAAACCAAGAACGGCACCGCCACCCAGCCGGGCGCATGGGCGGTGATCACCGCCAGCACTCCTTTGTCCCCGGCCAGGCCGACGTCGATGGTCGGCAACATCAGACCGAAGAGGCCCAGAAACAGCATCGGAAGCGTGATCCCGATGATCGGCCACAGGGTGACTGCGCGGGTCGAGGTGGCGCTGGGGAGGTACCGCGAGTAGTCGCTGGCAAACGGGTACCAGGACGCCACGAGAGCGAAGCACGTCATGAATCCGAGGACGAAAGCTCCGGGGTAATCGCCGCCCGATGCTCTCGGGGCCTGGTTCCAGTGAAACTGCGGCGCGAGAACCACGAATGCGACGGTCACCACTGCGGCAAACGCGACGGCGCCATAGGCCTCGAGCAGTTTGATTGTCTGGTGGCCGAAGATCGCCACCCCGACGCTGATCGCGGCCACCAGGACCACCAGGCCGAAGGTGATCGATGAGTTCGCGCCGCCGAGCAGCTGGGCGCCTGCCTGCGCCGCGATCACGCAGTCGACCGCGAACCAGCCGATGGCAAGGAACAGCGTCAGCCCAGCGCCGACATACGAGCCGCGCATTCCGAAGATGCGCCGCGTGTAAACGATCTGGGGCAGACCGGTCCGCGGGCCTGTGTTGCTCAGGAGGCCGAGGATGACGGCGGCGGCCACGGTGCCCAGCGCGGTCGCCAGCAGGCCGTCCCAGACCCCGAGCCCGTAGTAGGTGGTCAGCAGGCTGGCGGTGAAAAGGCTTGCATAGTTGACGAAGGCGCCCGCCCATAGAAAGCCGAGCTCGCGTGGCCTGCCATGCCGCTCGGCGGGGGGGATCGCGTCGATGCCCTGGCTTTCGACTACGCCAAAGACGCCGGCTTCCGTGTGATTCGCCGTGGTTTCGCTGATGGCATCCCTCCGCTGGCATTACCCAGTTCAGGTTCATGCGGTCGGCGCGGAGTGCGCCCTCTCAGCCCGGCTCCCGAGCTCCCGCTAAGGCGATTTTACGCGGAGCCGGCTAAGTCGTTCTCCACGGGGCCATGAGGAGCTGCGCGAGGATTCGGTACACCTCAGGGTTGAGCGCCAGACCAATGTGGCTGCCGTTCACCTCGATGGCGTTGACATCCGGGCGCAGGCACGCTCTCCAGTTGACGACCCCGTCGGTACGCGAGTACAGCGACGTCGTCGGAACCTTCGGGGCCGCAGCAAGGTCACGCAGGAAGCGCTTCTCCACGGACGCTGGGTGGCCGTAGCGAAACACGTTGTAGGCGTGCGCTGCTCTCACCCCGGCCATCGTCAGTGGATGGACATCGAAAGGCGCGCCGAGCGGCGAGCCCAGCGTGATGACCTGCTCGACCAGCTCTGGATTTCGATGGGACAGCACCTTGGCCAGGACCCCCCCGCGGCTGTGCCCAATCAACGCCACACGGGCTCCGGTTCGTCGCTTGAGGTGCTGAAGCGAGGTCATCAAAGGCCGCAGCATCACCTCGGAGTACATGACGTTGAAGGCGACCCCGCCCATCTGCGGGTTGTAGCCAACGCGGCGCAGCCACTGGAAAGGAGTTCGCAGAGTCCAGTCGCCGGCCAGAAACCCGGGGATGAGCAGGACCGGCCGCCCAAGCCCAGGGGGTACGTCGTCACCGCGATACACGGGGTCTCTGATCAGCCGCAGGTACTCGATGTACACGCGGCCTTCGAGCCACATCGGAGGCATCGGGTCCCAGCGCCCAAGGTGTCGAAGATCGGGGAGGATCGACGCGGCGATCTCCTCTATCCGGCTCCGCCTGCTCGAAGGGGGTTGTGGGAGCGTTGCCAAGTAAAGTTCTGAGTGCTACTCCGTTATGAAACCGTGGCGGGCTCGGGTGCGATTCTATACATAAGCCACTGGTTGACAATCTGTACGAACCGATCGGGGGTCTCCATCATTGGAACGTGACCGACACCCTCCAGGATCTGGAGATCCCAGTCCGGGCGCCGGCGTATCAGGTCCCGGGCAGCAGCGAGGGGAATCAACCGATCCAGTTCGCCGTGGACGATCAGCGTGGGCGCCTCGACCTTCTTCAAGCGCGTCCAAAAGCGCGGGTCGGCCATCCGAAGTCCGAGCGAGCGAACCGCCTGGGTGAAAGCGCGACTGTTCTGGCGACCGAGCTGGCTGCGCTCGCGGGTCAGCTGCATGTGCGCCTCAAGCAGCGCGCCGTCAACTCGAGCGGGGTCGGCGGCCACCAATGCGATCGTGCGCTCCACGAGTCGCTCGGGACCGAGTAGCCGCGCGCGCCTGTCGATGACGATCTCCGCGAGACCCGGCAGGGACAGGGCGGCCACCACTCCCAGGGTTGTTTGGTCAGGCCTGCGGACGTGGACGCCAGGGATTGCAGGGTCGACGAGGATCAGCTTGCTGACCCATTCCGGATGGTCGGCGGCCACGAGGATTGCGATGTGACCGCCCATCGAGTTGCCCATCAAGACCGCCGGCTCGCCAATCACGTCTTTGATAAAGCGATGCACAAGCTCGGCGTTGGCGCCTAGGGCGGCCGACCTGTGAAACAGGGGTGTCCGGCCGAAGCCGGCGAGATCGAGCGCGAACGTGCGGTGGTTCGCGGCGAAATCCGGCCCAACCGCCATCCAGTTCACGGCGGCCCCGCCCAGCCCGTGGACCATGAGCAGGGGCTCGCCCTCTCCCCCGAAGTCGAGGAATTGGACCGGGCCGTCCAGGTCTACAGTCCGATGCCGCACTGCGTCAATCGTACGCCACCGAGAGACGCACTACGTGCTTTGTGGCGGAGCCTCTGAGTCGAGGAGGGTTGCCGCCAAGCGCCACAGCATTTCGACCACGGCGGCCTGCGGGCGCCGGCCATTCTTGTGCAACCTGTCGAACACTGTGAACGAGGTGATCGCCCCGATCACGTCCTCGGCCTCTTTCAAGGAGCAGCCCCGGCGCAGAAGGCCGGCAGACGCGAGCCGCTCCGCGAGCGCCCTGTCGTCATGCGGGCTGACGTGCTGAAAGTCGACGACCAGGGGCAGGCGCCGGAACAGAGCCGGATCGGACGCCCACAACGAGCTGGCGTCGGCGATCCGGTGGCGCAGCTCCTCGCGTGGGTCTGATCGTTCATCGGCCTGGGCCGCGGGGCGGCTGTGCGCCTCGGCTGCGGGGCGGCTGTGCGCCTCGGTCGCCAGCTCACGCAACAGGCCACCCTTGGACCCGAACTGGTTGTAGACGGTGATTCGCGACACCCCGGCTCGCCTCGCTACGGCTCCCGGGCTTGGGCCGGCCTCGCCTGACGCCACCAGCGCCCGTGCGGCCGCGAGGATCGCCATACGGGTGCTGTCGACAGCGGCTTGACGGCGGCCGAGCTGGTAGCGACGCGGCATCTAATTAGCTTAACAAACAGTAAGTTCAGTTAATTAGGGGGTGAGAATCTGCAAGAGCGCCGCGCCATATCGATCGAGCTTTAACGGCCCGACGCCGGGGACCGATGCGAGCTGGGCCAGGTCGGCGGGCCGGCGCGAAGCCAGCTCGTTG
>DATCPU010000165.1:0-3463 GCA_036569925.1 Candidatus Dormiibacterota bacterium | reverse complement strand
CATTACGACCTTGCGGGGCGCCGTGTCGTGGTCACCGCCGGCGGCACGCGCGAGCCGATCGACCCCGTCCGGTTCATCAGCAACTACTCCAGCGGCAAGATGGGATTTGCCCTGGCCTCCGCTGCCGCGGAGCGGGGCGCGACCGTCGTGCTGGTGACAACGGCGTCACATCCGGCTCACAACGGGGTCGAGCTGCGCCCTGTGGAGACGGCGGCTGAGATGCTCGCCGAGCTGAGGGCTCAGATCGTGGGCGCGGACCTGCTGGTGATGGCGGCGGCGGTGGCGGACTTTCGTCCTGCAAAGGTTTCCGGCAGCAAGATCCGCCGCGAGGAAACCTCGCACCTGACGCTCGAGCTGGAGCCGATTCCCGATCTACTCGCCACAGTTGGCGGGGAGAAGGGTGGCGCTCGAGTGTTTCGTGTCGGTTTTGCGGCCGAAGGGTCCGACCTCGATGCCAAGGCCCTCCAGAAGATGAAGAAGAAGGGCCTGCAGGCGATAGTGGCCAACGACATCTCGCGGAAGGATGTCGGGTTCGGCAGCGATCACAACGAGGGCGTGATCCTGTTCGCCGACGGCACGCGGCAGGAGATCGAGCGGATGACGAAGCGAGCGATGGCTGATCGAATCCTGGACCTGGTCGAGCCTCGACTCACCCCCCTGGCTAAGCACTAGAAAGTTGCTCTATGCAGAGGTGGCGGTCGAGGCTGGCCGGTCCCTCGATCGGGAGACGTACAGCTACCAGGTGCCGGACGGCATGGACGTGGTTCCCGGCCATCGGGTCACCGTCCCCTTCGGCCGCCGCACCTCCTTCGGCTTCGTGGTGTCCGTCAGCACAGAGGACCCTGGTGTGGAAACCAAGCCCATCGCGTCGGCCGGGAACGACCCGTTGCTGCTGCCGTATCAGGTCGCGCTGGCGCGGCTGGTGGCCGACCATTACTGGGTGCCTCTGATCGAATGCCTTCGCGCCATGCTGCCCCCACGGGTTCGCAAGGCTGGGTCTGGCGGTTCAGGGCCATCGACGCGTCAAAGAAGGCACAGCCGCCTGCTCGAGCTGGCCGGCGCCGCAGGCCCGGAAGCGGTCGCGGCCCAGCTCACGGGCGAGCAAGCGGCAGCGCTGGAGATCATCGAGGGCAACCCGATGACTCTGCTGCATGGGGTCATCGCGAGCGGCAAGACGGAGGTTTACCTGGCGGCTGCGGAGCAGGCGCTGTCGCAAGGCCTGCGTGTCCTGCTGCTGGTGCCTGACATCTCGCTGACGCCCCAGCTCGTCGAGCGCGTGCGTGCGCGGCTCAAGGCGCCGATTGCCATCCTGCACAGCCAGCTCACCGAGCTGGAAAGGGCCCAACAGTGGTGGCGGACCCGGCGTGGAGAGGCGCAGGTCGTGCTGGGCAGCCGGTCGGCCGTGTTCGCGCCGATCCCACGGCTGGGCTTGATCTGCCTCGACGAAGAGGGGACTGCCTCGTATAAACAGGACCGCACGCCGCGCTATGAGACCGGGTGGGTCGCGCGGCGCCTCGCCACCCTTGCGGGCGCAAGGTTGATCGCCGGCTCGGCCACACCGAGCGTGGTCACCTACCACAACGCGACGCGTGGTGAGCTCGCGCTCGCCGAGCTCAGGAGTCGAGTCCGCGGTCGCGATGCTGAGGTCGAGCTCGTCGACATGCGCGATGAGGCGGCCGCAGGCAACCGGCAGCCGCTGTCGCGCCGGCTGGTCGAGGTCGTGGAGCGCACTCTCGAAAACGAGGAGCAGGTGATCCTTTATCTGAATCGCCGGGGCATGAGCACCTTTGTGCTCTGCCGCGACTGCGGCAAGTCGGTGCAGTGCCTGGGATGCTCGGTGGCACTGGTTCAGCACGCCGAAATTGATGGACTGGTTTGCCACTACTGCGGCTACGCGCGGCAGATGCCGTCGGTCTGCGATCACTGCGGCAGCCGGAACATCCGCGGCATGGGCATGGGGACGCAGCGCCTCGAAGGCATCGTGAAGAAGTTGTGGCCGCGCGCGCGCGTGCTGAGGCTCGACAGCGATGCCGCGCGCGGACCTGATGCGTACTTCGACATCTGGGAGACGTTCAGCGAACGACGCGCTGACATCCTGGTGGGCACCCAGCTGGTGACTCGAGGGCTGGACCTGCCGGCAGTCACATGTGTCGGCGTGGTTGATGCCGACCTTCCGCTCCATTTCCCTGATTACCGCTCGGCCGAAAACACTTTCTCGCTGGTGGTGCAGGTCGCTGGTCGCGCCGGACGTGACGGTCGTGCGTCGCGGGTAGTGGTGCAGACCAGCAACCCCGAGCATTACAGCCTTCGCTGTGCGGCGACAGGCGACTACGAGGGTTTTTACGCGGCAGAGCTGCCTTCCAGAAAAGCGTTTATGTTTCCACCATTTGCGCAGCTGGCCGTGCTCACGCGCACCGATGCCGACGACGCTCGTGCCGCCGCGTCCGCGCGTGATGCGGCCGAGGAGCTCGCGAGCGGGTTGCTGCGCGAGGAGATTGAGGGAGTTCGCGTGATGGGTCCTGCGCCCGCGTTCATTCACCGGCTGCGCGGAGAGTATCGATGGCAGGTCACCCTGAAAGGTGATGGGTTGGAACGGGCGCGCCACCTGGCCCCGCGAGGTAAGGGCTGGAGCTACGACGTAGATCCACTGACATGACGAGAATGAAGGGTGATGGCTGAGTTGCGAACGATCGAGGCACGCAAGGCCGATGTTCTCGCCTCATTGGAGGGGCAGCAAAGCCTCTGGCTCGCGACCGCCGATTCGTTGGGCCGTCCCCACCTGATCGCTGTTTCGGCGTGGTGGGATGGCAGTGACCTCGTCATGGCCACGATCGCCACGAGCCGCACCGCGAAGAACCTCATGCCTGGTCGAGAGGTGAAGCTGGCCGGCGGCTCCCCCGCGGACGCGATCGTGGTCGATGCGAGGGTGATCGAGAGCCAGGCGGCAGAGGCAGCGCCGGATGTTTCACAGGGCTTTGCGAAAGCGATGGGATGGGACCCGCAAGAGGCGGGCAAGGGCTGGGCTTTCTACCGTCTGCGCCCAAGCCGGATCCAGGCCTATCGCGGCTACGAGGAGCTGGAGGGCCGAGATGTGATGCGCAATTCGCGGTGGTTGGCCTAAGCCGGCTTAGTTCAAGCGCGCCCTGGGTAAAATCGATCTCGTGATCCGCCCCATCCTCAGCTTCGAGCATCCTGCGCTTCGCCAGAAGGCGAAGAAGGTGCCTCGCGTCGACACTTCGATCCAGCGATTGATCGACGACCTGTCAGAGACAATGCTTGACGCGCCGGGCGCGGGGCTGGCGGCGCCTCAGATCGGGGTGGGGCTTCGTGTGTGCGTCGTCAAGGGTGACGACAATCAGATTTGGGGGCTCGTCAATCCGGAGATCGTCAAGCACGACGGTGTACAGGTGGGGTACGAGGGATGCTTGAGCTATCCGGGTTGGGTGGGCGAGGTCGCGCGTCA
>DATCPU010000164.1:0-1609 GCA_036569925.1 Candidatus Dormiibacterota bacterium | reverse complement strand
GCACAGCGAGGACCACAGCCCGTTCGCGGTCAATTTCGCGATTCCTTGCGGCGCCAAGGGGCTCAAATTCCTGTGCCGCGACAGCTTCGATCTCGGCCGCTCGCATTTCGACCATCCCTTGGGGTCGCGCTTCGAGGAGATGGATTGCGTCGTCTTCTTTGACGACGTCCTGGTGCCGTGGGAGCGGGTTTTTCTTCTCTATGACGTCGAGCGTCTCAACCTGACGCCGCATGTGACGCACTCGACGGCCCATTCGGCCCATCAGGGCGCCGCCAAGAACCTCGCCAAATGCGAGTTCGTGCTGGGCCTTGCCCTCCTGATGACGCAGACCCTGGGCAACGCCCAGCTGGCCCACACCGAGCAGCACATCGGCGAATTGATGCTCACCACCGAATTGATGCGTTCGTGCATGCGCGCCGCCGAGGCCGATGCCGCAGTGGACCAGTGGGGCGTCATGTGCCCTGCGATTTTACCGGTCGAAAGCACCCGCAACCTGATGATGACGGCCTATCCGCGGATGATCGAGATCCTCCAGCTGTTGGGGTCGTCGAGCTTTCTGATCCAGCCGAGCGAAGCCGATTTCAAGGGTCCGCTGGCGCCGGAGATCGAGCAGTACCTCGCCACCGACAACACCGGCGCCCGGGACCGGGTCAAGCTGTTCCGCCTGGCGTGGGACGCCGCGGGCAGCGCCTTCGGCAGCCGCCAGGTGCTCTACGAGCGCTTTTTCGCGAGCGATCCCCTGACCCGCGCCCGCGCGATGGCGGCGATCTATCCCAAGGACGAAATGATCGAGCGGGTGCGGGAGTTTTTGGGCCGCGACGATTAGGCGTGATAGAGTTTCCCATCACGTCATTCCCGCGAAAGCGGGAATCCAGGGGCAAACGGCTCATCGCCCGCCCTGGACCCCCGCCTTCGCGGGGGTGACGAGTTGCAAGGGACAGTGCCAACCAATCGGAGGACAGGATGAGCAAGCGACCGATGTATCTCCAGCACGTCAACATCTACGTGCGCAACGCCGAGCGTTCGAAACAGTGGTACGAGGACCTCTTGGGCCTCCACACCTATGAGTATCGGCCGGGCTGGGCGGCGTTCATGTCGGCCGACGAGGAGCAGTCGCACGAGGTTGCGCTGATGCAATTGGGCGACGACGCGCCGTTGCAGCACAAGGGCCAGGTCGGGCTCAACCACATGGCGTGGCGGCTCGAAAGCCTCGATGACCTGAAGGAGTTCTATCACCACATCAAGGCGAAGGGGATCAAGCCCGAGCACATCTCCGATCACGGCATCTCGCTCGGCATCTACCTGCGCGATCCCGACGGCAACGGCGTCGAGGTCTTCTACGAAATGCCGCGCGCCGAGTGGCCGGCCGATTACCACATCTTCTCGCGCGACAAGGTCGGCCGCGGCCGCTTCCCCGGCCCCTGGGACGCCGAGATCCGCGCCGACGGCCCGCCCGTGGCGCAACCTGTGGCGGCGGAATAGCCCTCACCTGCCTCGCTGCGCTCGGCACCCTCTCCCGCAATGCGGGAGAGGGAAGGAAGTCGCGCCGATAAGCCCCTCTCCCGCACCGCGGGAGAGGGAGGGACCCAGCCCCGAGGGGCTGGGAGGG
>DATCPU010000163.1:0-5830 GCA_036569925.1 Candidatus Dormiibacterota bacterium | reverse complement strand
GGTTGGGCTCGGTTCCGGTTCGCCGGCAGCATCGGCCGGGGCTGGAGACGTCTGCGCCCACGATGGCGCGGGCTTCTGCATCGGCACCGCAGGCTTGGGCTCGGTGTCATCCTCGACCGCAGGCGTCTCATCAGCCGGGGGGTTGGTCTGAGCCCATGATGGCGCCGTCTTCATCGGCACAGCGGGTTTCGGCTCAGCTTCCAGCGTCGCCTGAAGGGCCTCGGTGCCAAGTGGTGATTGCGGCTCCGATTGGACCTCAGGCTCGGTTTCAGTCGCGGCCTCATCCGGCTTGGTTTCCACCGCCGCCTCTGCTGCCGGCGAATCCGCCTGCAGCGGGAGCTCGGGCTCGGTCAGCGGGTCGAAGGCAGGCGTGACCAGAGGCAGCTCCGGCTCCGTCTGGTCGTGCGGTTGCGAGTCTTTTTCCTGTCGGTCCACTGGGCGGTCAGTCTATCGCCGCGGCCACAAGACCGCAGCGCGTTGCTAACGCTACGCGAATACGTTCTTGAGCGCGTCCTCGGCGATCGGGTCCGGTTGCTGCTCGGCCCAGTCGGCGGCGTCCGAAGCCTCTGCGTCGCATTCGGCCTGCGCCCGTGCGAGGTCGTCTGCCGTCAGCCAGCCACGTTCTATCAGCCATGCGCCGAATCGGGCGATCGGGTCATGCGCGGCAGCTTCATCGATCTCGTCCTTCCCTCTGTACTTGACGTGGTTGTCCTCGGAAGTGTGCGAGTTCATCCGCCACACTTTGGCGTCGATCAAGGTCGGTCCATCTCCGCGTCGCGCCCGCTCCACGGCCTCCTTGCACACCGCATAGCAGGCGGGAACATCGGTGCCGTCGACAGTTGCACCGGCGATGCCGTAACCGGCCGCGCGGTCGGCCACGTTCGGGTTTCCCATCTGCAGCCGGATGGGCACGCTGATGGCGTAGCTGTTGTTCTCGCAGACGAACACCACCGGCAGACGGTGAACAGCCGCGAAGTTGACGCCCTCGTGGAAGTCTCCCTGGCTGGTGGCGCCATCGCCGAACGTGCACAGCGTGACGGACCCATCGCCTCGGACCTTGGCGGCGTACGCGATTCCCGCCGCCTTGGGCACCCAGGCCGCGACGACCTGAGAGACGGACGCGATCTTGAGTCGGCGATAGCTGTAACAGCCGCCGGGAATATTGCGGCCTGCCGACAGCGGGTCGTCGGCCTTGGCGAACACCGCCAGCATCCACTCCCTCATCGTCAACCCGCGCACAATCGAGTTGGCAAGGCCCCGGTAATGCGGCACCAGCCAATCGTCAGGGCCGAGTGCCGCGGTGGAAGCGACCTGGATGCCTTCGTGGCCGCGGCTCGAGCCCACGAACGGTGCGCGGCCCTGCTTGACGAGCATGTGCATCCGGTCGTCGAGCGCCTTGGCCATGCACATCCAGCGATGAAGCTGGAGGTACTCCTCCTTGGTCGCGACCGGGTGGCGGACCTTGGTGGCCATCGCCCTCAGTCTATGCCGTGGATGCCAGCGCTCTGGCGATGTCTGCCACCTCGTCCGCCGTGAGACCCAGGCGGTTCAGGTGGTCGTAGTAGCGCTTGTGGAAGTCGGAGAAGTCGGCACGCTCCGCGCGCTCCTCCCGAATGCGCTTGACCTCGGTCATCACTTTGGCGATGAGCTCGGGCTCAGGCCGGATGCCTGCCTCGCGCAGCGCGTGCTCGATGGACAGGGCGCCCGAGTGCTTTCCGTACACGTACTCGACCTCTGCGCCCATGTCGGCCGGCGGCATGAACTGATAGATCGCCGGATGGATGAGCATCCCGGCGGTGTGGATCCCCGACTCATGGGTGAAGACGTTGAGGCCGATGCCCGGCTCGGTGGGCTGCACGGGGATGCCACTGATCAGCTCCAGATGACGAGCGAGATCACGAAGCTTCTCGTACTTGAAATTTGGGATCTCGATGCCGAACAGGTACCGAAGCTGCATGAGCACCTGGTGCATTGGAGCGTTGCCAGTCCGCTCGCCGATTCCATTGACGCTGGTGGTGAAGACCTCCGCTCCAGAACCCAGAGCCATCACCGTGTTCCAGGCGCCAAGCCCGAGGTCGTTGTGGAAGTGCACGACGAGTGGCGCGTCCGGCGCCGCGGCCTTGATCTGCGGAATGTACTCGCGAACCGCGAAGGGCGAGTAGCAGCCCACCGTGTCGGGTGTCGACGGCCGCGTGCCACCCGCCTTCAGACCTTCACGGTGGAGCTGGCCGATGTAGTCGACATCGGCGCGGCTGCCATCTTCGCCACCGAACTCGATGGCGGTTGCGCCCTGCTCGCGCGCATAGCCGATCGCCTCGCACAACATCCGCAGGTTCGCTGCGCGGTAGTGCGACACGGGCAGCTCCAGCCATTCGGATTCAGGAATGCCGTCACGGTGCAACAGCGTCTTGCCCAGCTTGTACTTGACGTGCAGGTCCGAGGCGGACGTGAAGATGAAGTACGTCACCTCGTCGCGCTTGTGCCCAAGCTCGTCGATGACGCGCATCGTGGCGTCGATGTCACCCTTGGTCGAGCGCATCATGCAGACCACCTCCAGGTCCGGCCGGATCTCGCCGCGCTTGCGGCCCTCGAGGATGAGTCTCAGAGTTTCGCGCTCGCTCTCCGACACCGACGGAAAACCGACATCCATGATGTGGACCCCGATGTCGGAGAGCATGCGGGCGAGCTCGTACTTGGCCTTCGGCGATATCGCCACCCCGGGCATCTGCTCGCCGTCGCGAAGGGTGTCGTCGTAGACGCGGATCTTGGCGGCGGGTGGGAACCGAAGATCGTGGTCGAAGCGCTTGGGGTCTCGTGCCAGCTCTTCGAGCGGTTCTTGCAGCTCGACTTGCCCCACGAAATCTGACGATTTCGCGGGGACCCGTGGGACCGGCTTGACGCCGTCCACGATCAGGACTGCGACCTGGCCAGCTGCCGCCGCTCTTCCAGCCGCTTGCGCACCCACGGCACGAGGCCGCCCATGTGGATGAGCTCATTCATGAACGAGGGGAATGCCTCGCAGGGGTACTCGTCGCTCTTGCTGAAGTTCCTGATTATTCCTTGCTCAAGGTCGACCTCGAGCTCATCTCCTTCGGCAATGCCCTTCGCCGCGGCCGGGGACTGGAGGATGGGGTAGCCCATGTTGATCGCGTTGCGGAAAAAGATGCGGGCGTAAGAGTCGGCGATGACGAGGGATATGCCCGCGCCGCGAATCGCAATCGGCGCGATTTCGCGTGAGGATCCGCAACCGAAGTTGGAATCGGCGACGAGGATGTCCCCCGGTGTCACCTGAGCCGCCCAGCCCTCTCGGCCAGGCACGCCTTCCATCGCGTGCTTGCCGAGCTCCTTCTCATCGAGCGAGTAGATCGCATACTTGGCGGGGATGATCTGGTCGGTGTCGATGTTGGCGCCGAACTTCCAGCTCCGGCCTCGGATGACAGTCGGGACTGTCACGCGATCCCCGCGGGCGGGGACTGTCACGCGATCCCCGCGGGCATCTTCTTAAGCACCTCTCCCGGATGCGTGATCACCCCGGTCACTGCGCTCGCCGCCGCGACTGCAGGATTGGATAGGTACACCATCGCCTTGGGGTGACCCATCCGGCCAGGGAAGTTGCGGTTGGTAGTGCTGAGGCAGACCTCCCCCTCTCCGAGAACCCCCATGTGGCCGCCGAGACATGCCCCGCAAGTTGCAGTCGTCCAGGCTGCGCCCGAGGCGAGAAAGATTCCGATCAAGCCTTCCTTCTCGGCCTGGATGGCGACCTGGTGCGAGGACGGCGTAATGATGAGCCGAACGCCTGGGGCCACCTTGTGGCCGTCGAGAACGGCCGCCGCCCGCCGCAGGTCGGTGATGCGGGAGTTGGTGCAAGACCCGATGAATACCTGGTCGAGCTTCGTGCCCGCAACCTCCGACAGCGGCGCGTAGTTGTCCGGAGACATCGGTTTGGCGACGCCGAGCTCGACCTTCTCGGCATCGAACTCGAAGACCTTCTCATAGGTCGCGTCGGGATCGGAGGTGACTGGCGTGTACGCGCGCTTCGCGCGACCGTCGAGGTACTGCTTGGTAACGTCGTCGAATTCCATGATTCCGTTCTTGGCGCCGGCTTCAATCGCCATGTTGGTCATGGTCAGCCGGGCCTCCATGTCGATGTGCCTCAGCGCTTCACCCGTGTGCTCCATCGCCTTCGACCTCGCGCCGTCGACGCCGATCTGCCCGATGACATAAAGGATGAGGTCCTTCGCCTCGACCCACTCCTTCAGACGGTTGTGATACACAAACTTCAGCGATTCGGGAACGCGAAACCACAGCTCGCCCAGCGCGAAAACACAGGCGAGGTCGGTTGACCCGATTCCGGTCGCGAAGTTGTTCAGCGCGCCGTAGGTACAGCTGTGGGAGTCGGCGCCGACGACGAGCTCGCCGGGCAGCACAAGGCCGTTCTCAGGCAGCACCGTGTGGCAGATGCCGCCCTGGCCGACCTCGAAATACCACTTGATGCCCATGTCGTGTGAGAACTCCCGAGTGAGGCGACCGAGGGTGGCGCTGGCCGCGTCCTTAGCGGGCTGGAAGTGGTCCTGGGTCACGGCGACGCGGTCGGGATCCCAGATCTTTTCCGCGCCCATCTGCTCGCGCATGATCCGGCCCGCCGGCGGGATGGTGAGGTCGTGGCCCATCGCAAAATCGACCTTGGCCAGCACCAGGTCACCAGGGGCCACGCTCTCGCGCCCGGCGCCGCGAGCCAGGATCTTCTCCGTCATCGTCATACCCATTCGCTAGTCCCTTAGCCTTTTCACGACTGCGTCCCCCGCCTGGGACGTCGAGAGGTTGCCTCCGATGTCTCGCGTGCATTCACGCGCCCGGATGGCCGATTCGACCGCACGCTCGATCGCGTCTGCCATTTCAGGATCATCCAGGTGTCTCACCATCATAGATGCGCTCAGGATCGCCCCCGTCGGGTTGACCAGGCCCTTGCCGGCGATGTCCGGAGCGGTGCCGTGGACGGGCTCGAACAGGCCTCTGCCCGTCTTCGGATTGATGTTGGCTGAGGGTGCGATGCCCATGCCGCCGACGAGCTCCGCGGTGAGGTCGGACAGGATGTCGCCGAAGAGATTCCCGGTGACGATGACGTCGAACTGGGTCGGGTCTCTGACGAGCTGCATCGCTGCGGCGTCGACGAGCAGGTGTCGTGTCTTCGTCTTTGGGTGTTGTGCTGCGACCGCTTTCCAGCGCTCCTGCCAGAGGCCGCCGGCATAGGTCATGGCGTTGGACTTGTCGATCATTACGACCTCGCGCCGCGCGACTTTGAAGGCGTGTTCGATGATGCGCGTGACGCCGAGGTGCGTGTTGATGTCCTCCTGGGTCGCGATCTCCTGCTCGGTGCCTCGCTTAAACCGTCCACCCATGCCGACGTACAGGCCCTCGGTGTTCTCTCGCACGGTGAGGAGGTCGACCTGTCGCCTGTCCTCGCGCCGCAGCGGTGACAGGCGATCGTCGTACAGCTTGGCGGGCCTGAGGTTCACATAGAGATCGAGCTCGAAGCGAAGGCGGAGCAGGACGCCCGCGAGGTAGCCCGTGTGATTGACACGTTCGTCGCCCACCGCACCGAAGAGGATCGAGTCCGCCTTGGCCAGCTGCGACCACACCTTGTCGGTGATGGGCACGCCATCGCGAAGGTAGGCGTCGGCGTTGACGTCGAACTCTTCGAACTCGAAGTCGGCGCCCGCGGCGCGCAGAACTTTGATCGCTTCCGGCACCACCTCCTTCCCCGCCCCGTCGCAGGGCAGCACTGCGATTTTCTTCGGCACTACGTGTTGGCCGTTTCGCGCGCCGGCTC
>DATCPU010000162.1:0-2888 GCA_036569925.1 Candidatus Dormiibacterota bacterium | reverse complement strand
CCCCCACGCGGCGTTGCTGCGTCACGCTTTCGCGCATTGCGCAAGATTCCCCACTGCTGCCTCCCGTAGGAGTCTGGGCCGTGTCTCAGTCCCAGTGTGGCTGATCGTCCTCTCAGACCAGCTACCCATCGTTGCCTTGGTAGGCCATAACCCCACCAACAAGCTAATGGGCCGCGAGCCCCTCCCAATGCGGAGGCCGAAGCTTCCTTTAGCGCACAGGCTTACGCCTGTGCGCCACATCCGGTATTAGCCCGAGTTTCCTCGGGTTGTCCCGGTCATCGGGGCAGGTTACTCACGTGTTACTCACCCGTTCGCGGCTTTGCCCCAGGGCAAGCCCTGGTTCGTCGCACCACTTGCATGTGTTAAGCACGCCGCCAGCGTTCGTCCTGAGCCAGGATCAAACTCTCCGTGAAGAGTACTTCTACAGAGAGATGCCATGCCTGGCTGGCCACCGGGTACACATACATGGTGGCCGGCATGACGGGTAAATCAGACCACTCGACACGCTGACGAGTCGAGTGGATCGGGCTCAAACAATCCCACGAACACGAATGTTCGCGGGGTGCACGCTGCTCAGTTTTCAAAGACCGCTGCGCCTCTGCGGCGGGACTCGCCGTCTTTTGCGCATGGGACGGCACAGGGCCAATCCCAGAAGGACGCGGGAGTATAGCGCTGCGGCGGCGCTTTGCCTAGAGGGCCCTCGTGCCTGTCTCAGGCGGGAGCGCGAAGGCGACGGAAACGGCGCTTGCCGGCCTGCAGGACGCGGCCGTCGAGGTCTGCCGGCTTGAGGTCGAGCTTGCCGGCCGGAACCCGCTCCCCATCGAGCTTTACCCCTCCCTGTCCGAGCAGACGCCGCGCCTCGCTCGAGCTGATTTCGAACGCACCGGCCATCAGCTGCGGTAGGTGGATCAAATCGCCGTCCTTGTCGAGATAGGAGGCCAGATTGATCTCCTCGATCTCCTCCGGCGCCTCGTGGCGTACGAAAAGGCGGTCGAAATGCTCCTCGGCATCGCGGGCCGCATCGTCGTCGTGGAAGCGGGCGACGATTCGCCCCCCCAGCTCTCGCTTGGCCTCGTTGGGCGGTCCCGCCGGCACCTCGGTGCCAAGCAGCAGGCGGTAGTACTCGGCCATTGCCTCGTCGGGGATCCGCATCAGCTTGCCGAATATCTCCTCTGGCGCCTCACTCACCCCGATGTAGTTGCCGAGCGACTTGCTCATCTTCTGCGTGCCGTCGGTCCCGACCAGGATCGGCATCGTCATGATCGATTGCGGCTTCTGGCCATAGGCACCCTGGATGTCGCGGCCGAAGAGCAGGTTGAACTTCTGGTCGGTGCCCCCCAGCTCGATGTCGGCCTCGACCGCGACCGAGTCGTAGCCCTGCAGCAGCGGGTAGAGCAGCTCGAGGGCGGCGATCGGCGAGCTTGCCGCCATCCGCTTCTGGAAGTCGTCGCGCTCGAGCAACCTGGCGACCGTCGTCTGGGCGAGGAGCCCAAGCAGCGCCTCAGGCTCCATCCGTAGCCACTCGCTGTTGAAGCGCACCTCGGTCCGTTCGCGGTCGAGCAGCTTGAACGCCTGCTCCTGATAAGTGGCGGCGTTGGCCTCGATCTCCTCGGTCGAGGGCAGCGGTCGCTGTGCCGAGCGACCGCTCGGGTCGCCGACCCTTGCGGTGAAGTCGCCGATGATGAGGACGACCTGGTGGCCCGCGTCCTGGAACTCGCGCAGCTTGTTGAGGACGACGGTGTGGCCGAGGTGGATGTCGGCGGTCGTCGGGTCGATCCCGAGCTTGACCCGGAGTGGAGGCTGCGCTGCGAGCTGCTTGGCGAGCATGCCATCGGGCAGCACGTCGACCGCGTTGCGCGTCAGATCCGGCACGGGCGCAATGCTAGACTGCCGCCTCTGCTCGGCGGGTAGCGCCTGCTGGGCCTCACACCTCGATGGCGGTCCTTGGAACAAAGCCCCGCCGGGCCGGCGGCTCGGTTCCGCCGCCGCCCCCGGCATCTTCAACGAAGCCCGCGCGGCCGCGGCTAAAAAAGCTGCGCATCCTCTTCGTCCTCCTCGGCCTCGGCGTCCTCGCCGTGGTCTCGATGGTTTTCGGCATGATGACGGCGGTTTCACAGGACCTGCCGGCGATCTACAACTTCGCCCAGTACAAGGCGGCGAAGAACAGCGAGGTCTTTGATGCCTCCGGCGAATCGATCGGCACGCTGACCAGCAACCAGAACAAGATCCTGCTCACCTCGGGCCAGATCTCCCCCAACATGAAGAACGCGGTGGTCTCGATCGAGGATTCGCGCTTCTACGAACACAGCGGTGTTGACTTCCAGGGAATCGCCCGCGCCCTGGTCAGGGATGTGCTCAGCCAGAGCGCCGCGCAGGGCGCCTCGACGATCACCGAGCAGTTCGTCAAGAACGCACTCGAAGCCGAAGGCAGCCGCACGGTCCTGGAGAAGTTCCGCGAGGCGGCGCTCGCCTACCGGCTAGAGCGCCACTGGAGCAAGGACAAAATCCTCACCGAGTACCTCAACACGATCTACTTCGGCGAGGGCGCCTACGGGATCGAGGCGGCCGCCCGCACCTACTTCGGCAAGGCGCACCCCGGTTGCGGCACGCAGGCGGAGCCCTGCGCGTCCGTGCTCGAGCCATGGGAGGCGGCGACGCTGGCCGGGATCATCGCCTCACCCTCTGCCTACGACCCGAAGATCTACCCCGAAAACACCCTGGCCCGGCGCAACATCGTG
Source organism: Candidatus Dormiibacterota bacterium (assembly GCA_036569925.1). Classification (GTDB taxonomy): domain Bacteria; phylum Chloroflexota; class Dormibacteria; order Dormibacterales; family Dormibacteraceae; genus Palsa-872. Next base: position 150 of record DATCPU010000162.1, on the reverse strand, counting down.
CTGGAAAAGATGTACGAACAGGGCTACATAACCCAAACCCAGCTCGACGAAGGAACCAAGCAGGCCCTCCCCGCTCCCAGTGACATCCAGCCCCCCCGGCTGGACTCCAGGGCCCCCTACTTCACCTCCTGGCTGCGCCAGCAGCTGGTC
>DATCPU010000161.1:0-2643 GCA_036569925.1 Candidatus Dormiibacterota bacterium | reverse complement strand
CGCCGGCGTGGTGGTCGTGGCTTGCGGCGTGGCATCTCCGGAGGTCGGAGAAAAGCTCGAGGTCGCGCTTGCGGTCGAGGCAGTCGAGCGCGGGGTGTTCATCACCGGCCCATACGATTGGTTGGGTGACAAGGTGCCGATGACGTTGGAAGCCGGGTCGGGCTTCCACTTCCGCGAGCGCGATCGAAGGCTGTGGGTGATGGGACCAGGCGATCAGCACGACTGGGATCGGATTCGGCACTGGCTGGCGATGCGCGCACCGCGCGCCATGGTGCAGGAGCCCGACGGCTTCCTCAGCGGCAACTATGAGGTGACCTTTGATCACCACCCTCTGGTCGGCGAGACCTCGCGCCATGGCGTGTGGGCGTCGTGTGGCTTCAGTGGCCATGGCGTCATGCAGTCGCCTGCGGTTGCCGACAATCTGGCGGCGATGATCAACGGCGACTCGCCGCCGATCGACATCCGTGCTTTAAGCCCGCAACGGACGGAGCCACTCATCGACACGACGCAGCTGTGAGCGCCGCCTCTGAGCAGGTGCTGTGCGTGAAGCGAGAGGACATATTTCCCGACGGCGCCTGGCATGGCTTCGTCAGCGATCAGCTCGACCAGTACCAGAAAGTGATTCGCGATCGCCATTTCTTCATGGCGCGCTCAAAGGTCGAGGACGACCCCGCCTACCAGCAGATCATCCCGTACGTCGTGTTTCGCCACGGCGAAAGGTATTTCTTGACGCACCGCCTGCGCGCCTCATCCGAGAAGCGTCTGCGTAAGCAGTACTCGCTGGGAGTCGGCGGCCACATCAACCCTGGCGACCTCGAGGCTGGCGACCCGATCCAGGACGGTCTGAAGCGCGAGTGGGAGGAGGAGGTCGTCTATGACGGCAGCTTCGAAGCCAAGCTGATCGGGCTCCTCAACGACGAGTCCGCACCCGTGTCGAAGGTGCATCTCGGGGTGGTCTTTCTCGTCGATGGCACCTCGCCCAACATCGCGATCCGCGAGACGGACAAGCTGGCGGGTGAGCTGCTGACGCTCGAGGAGATGCGTATCTATTACCTCGAGATGGAATCGTGGTCGCAGATGGTTTACGACCGGCTCGCGCGCGGGGAGCTGCCGCGATGAAGTTCGTCGAGGTTGGAGGTGTTCGGCTGTCCGCGATCGGGCTGGGCACGTGGCAGTTCGGCTCGACCGAGTGGGGCTATGGCAAGGACTACGCGACTGGCGAGGCGGGCGCCATCGTCAAGCGCGCTTTGGATTTAGGGGTGAACCTCATCGACACCGCCGAGGTTTACGGGCTGGGGCGTTCCGAGAAGATCGTCGGGAATGCGATTCGGGGGCGGCGGGAGGAAGTCTTTCTGGCGACGAAGCTGTTTCCGATCGGCCTTCCATTCATGGTTGGCGGTCGGGCACGAGCAAGCGCGAAGCGGTTGGGCGTCGACCGGCTCGATCTGTATCAGCTCCACTGGCCCGGCCCACTGTTTCCGCCGCGCTCGACCATGCCGCGGATGAAGGCGCTGATCGATTCGGGATTGGTCCGCCACGTCGGCGTGAGCAATCACTCCCTGGCCCAGTGGCAGGCAGCGGAGGGTGTGCTCGGCGGACCTGTGATTTCGAACCAGGTGCGGTTCAGCCTCATCGCCCGTTCCCCTGAGGCTGAGCTGCTGCCTTGGGCTCAGCGCGAAGGCCGGCTGATCATCGCGTACAGCCCCCTGGGCCAGGGCTTGCTGTCGGGCAAGTACCAGAAGGAGCCGCCGCGAAACTTCAGGCGGGGACGGCGCGCTTTCAGCGCGGAGGCGAGGGAGCGGCTGCAGCCGCTGGTCGAAGCCCTGGGCGAGATTGGCGCGAAGCACGGTGCGACCAGCTCGCAGGTGGCGCTTGCGTGGCTCATCCGCAAGCCGAACGTGGTGGCCATCCCGGGCGCCTCCAATTTGAAGCAGCTCGAGGAGAATGTGGCGGCAGCGGACGTTGACCTCAGCGACGATGACGAGGCACGTTTGACGGCGCTCGCGCTGTCGGCCGACGGATAACATCGACGCCTTGAGCCCGCTGACCCTTGAACGAGTCGAACTGTTTCGAATCCGCCTGCCGTTGGTGGCGCCGTTCGAGACTTCGTTCGGGGTTCAGACCGAGCGCGACATCCTGCTGCTGAAGGCAACGACCAGCGACGGGGAGGGCTGGGGCGAGTGTGTGGCGACCGAGGAACCCACGTACTCGTCGGAGTACATCGCGGGTGCACAGCACGTTCTTGTCAACCACCTGCTGCCGAGATTGTTCGACCACGGGCGCCTGTCGGCCGAGGACGTGGCGGAGGTTCTGAGGCCTGTGCACGGCCACCAGATGGCAAAGGCCTCGATCGAGATGGCAATCCTCGATGCCCAGCTGCGCGCGGGCGGCGAATCGTTTGCCCACTTCTTCGGAGCTGTGAGGGAGCAGGTCGACTGTGGGGTGTCGGTCGGAATCCATTCCACGATTCCCGCGCTCTTGCATACGGTGGGCGACTATCTGGACCAGGGCTACCGGCGCATCAAGCTGAAGATCAAGCCGGGCTGGGACGTCGAACCGGTGCGGGCGGTCAGGGAGCGGTTCGGCGACGTGCCGCTGCAGGTGGACGCCAACACTGCCTACACGGTGTCGGACGCGAAGCAC
>DATCPU010000160.1:0-3411 GCA_036569925.1 Candidatus Dormiibacterota bacterium | reverse complement strand
CCGGAAACACCCGCGCCGGTTCCACCGCCTCCAGCCTCGAGCCAGCCCGAGGTGGCGCCACCAGCCTCAAGCCAGCCCGAGGTCGCGCAAACACCCGAGCGACGCAGCACCTCGGTTCCCGCCTGGGCGCCCGAAATTGCGCCCGCTGCGGCATCGGCGCCGGAGCAGGAGACCGAGTGGCCGGCTGTCGTCGACATCCCGTCGTGGGCTCCGCAGATCCACGTTGCGCCGGCCCGTCCGGCGGCGCCTGCCGCAGCGCCACAGCCACCTACCCCGCCGGCTCCCAAGCCCGCGGCGCCGGTTCCGCCCTCCGGACCCCCGGCCCCAAGAGCGCCTGCCTCGGCGCCGGCAGCCGCCGGCTCCACCTCCTCGTCGTCATGGTCGGTCGTCGATCAAAAGCGCGCCGAGGACACGGTGAAGAAAGAGGTGCCGACGCCAGAGGACAGGTCGTACGCCGAATGGTTTGCGTGGGCAAAGAGGGGCGGGGCGCCGGTACCCGCATGTCACGCTGCCGCCCAGGCGGCCTTCGCGGCGCTCTCGAGCGGCAAGGATGTGGCCGCCGCTGCTCAGATTGCGGCCGCCGCGATGGCGTCGCCGCCGCTGTCGGTCGAGGCCGGTCGCCAGACCTACTGCGCATGGTTCGCCCTCGCCAACATCGACCTGAACCTGGATCAGGCGCGTGCGCACCTTTTCGCCACGGCGGCGCTCCATGCGCTCGACCGGGGCGCCGACGCCAAGGGCGCGCACTCGGCCGGGTTGGAGGCGGCCGGGATCAAGTAGCCTCTGGTCCCCGCGAAAACTGCCACCAGCCACGCCGCCGGCTGGGCGGTCATCGCGGTCCTCTTCGCCGCGACGACCTGCGTTGAGAGCATGTCGTGGACGCAGCTGACCGCGTACACGCCCTTCTACCTACGCGAGCTCCATGTGCCGGCAGAGCAGGTACCAGGGTGGATTGCGGCCATGTCGAGCCTGGGTTGGATCCTTGCGCTGCCCTTGGCCCCTTTCTGGGGAGTGCTCGCCGACCGCTACAGTCGCAAGCTCATCATCGTCCGCAGCGCAGCGATCGAGGCCATCGTGTTCGGCGGCTGGGCGCTGTCAACCAGCCCATGGATGGCCCTTTTCTTCCGGTGCCTGAGTGGATTCATCCTCGGGAACACCGGCGTCATGCTCGCGGTCCAAGCCTCCACGACGCCGAAGCAGCGCCTCGCGCTCGCGGTGGGGATAGTGGGTGCCGGATCGCCGGCCGGCCGGGCCGTCGGTCCGATCCTCGGGGCGCTGCTAGTCCACTACGTCGACATTCGCGGGATGCTGCTCTTCGACGCCGCGCTTTCGATAGTGATGGCAGTGCTGTTGATGATCTTCATGCGCGAGTCAGACCACGAGCGGCCAACAGACCTCCGAGTGCTCAGCCTCCTGCGTGGCGCGCTGGGCGAGATCGTCAGCAAACCGCTTGTGTGGAGGCTCTTCCTGGCGACGGCGATCACGCAGGTCGGGATGTGGACCGTCTTTCCATATGTGCCGATCTACATCTCTCGCCTCGCGCCCAACGACGCAGTCACAGCGGTGGGCGTCGTACTTTCGGTGGTGGGCCTGGGCCAGGCCGTCGCGTCTCCGTTGTGGGGAATCGCCATGCAGCGATTCGGACATGTCGCGGTTCTCAACCTGACGTCAATTGGCGCCTTCATGGCGCTCGCGGCGGTGGGTTTGAGCCACACGTTGCCGGTCTTTGCCATCGCCCTTTTCCTCAATGGCGTATTCGCCGCCGCCATACTCACCGCCAGCATGGCCGTGATGGCGGCCACCGTGAGCCCTGAGCGTCGTGGCGCCGTCCTCGGCCAGATCCTGTTTCCTTTCTATCTCGGTGGTGTCATTGGGCCCCTCATCGGAGCGGCGGCATTCGGTCGCGGGCAGCCGCTGATCTTCGCCATCGCTGCAGTCCTCAGCCTTGCGCCCCTGGTCGTGATGCTCACCATGAGGTCGCAGCCCACGCGCACGCCGGCGTGACCACACGAGTCGGGGTCGTCGCAGACACACATTGCCCTGAGTTCATCGATCGCCTGCCGGATCGTGTTTTCGAAGTTCTTCGGGGCGTGGATCTAATCCTGCACGCGGGCGATGTCAGCGGCCAACAGACGATAGCCGCCCTCGAAGGCATCGCCCCGGTCGAAGCTGTGAGGGGTGATCACGATCGCGACCTGCCGGCGCTGCCACTGACTCGCGAGGTCACCATCGAGGGCCGGCGCATCGTCCTGGTTCACGGCAATCGCAGCCGGTGGGTCGAGGAGCCGCAGACATTGCTGTGGACGCTCAGCCTTGGCTACCTCCATCCAAACGCATCCCTGCCCCGATTTCTTCACCGGCAGTTTCCGAAGGCCGACGCGATTGTCTTCGGGCACACGCATCGCGCGCACGTGGAGGTGGACGGCGGCGCGCTTCTGTTCAATCCCGGCGGGGTGCACCAGTGGAATCCGCAGTCTGCCAAGGAGCGCTTGGCGCGCGGGCCGGGTTGGTTTGAGTGGTGCTGGCTGCAGGTCGCACGCCACATACGGAGCTATCCGCGCCCGTCAGTCGGAATTCTCGAGGTGAGCAGTACCGCGATCGTGCCGAGGATTGTCCAGCTCTGATTGGGCGCTAGAGTCAGAGGATGGCCAATTTCGTGTGCCGTCCAGCAGGGATCGAAGACGCTGAGCTTGCGTCTGACCTCATCACCGACTCCTACCCGGAGCTGCCAGAGGATCCCAAGCTCAAGCGCTACTTCTGGACGCATCCCAGGAGCGGCTGGAGCACCGGCCGCTTCATCGCGGAGGTCGATGGAGTGCCCGCTGCGTTCCTCACCTGGACACACGGACCGTGGGACGAAGTAGCAGCACGCAACGCCTACATTTCGGTATATCTCGAGCCTGCTCGGCTCGCGTCGGACCTGCCGGTAAAACTCTGGGAATGGTTGGCAGCGGATGCGGGGGCGGACGGCGCCCTGGTGCTCGAAACGCAGGTGGTCGAGGACGAGCGCGAGATGGTCGAAGCACTGGAGCGAGTCGGTTTCGAGCGCGATCGACTGGAAAGGGTTTGGGAGCTCGACCTCGGGAGGCATGGCGAACGGTTGGTTGCGGAAGCACAGACGGCGCAGGCAAAGGCGCAGGGGGATGGCATCGAGATGATGACGCTCGCGGAGTGGCCGGATCCGGACTCGCGCCGAAAGCTTCACGCTCTTGCCGAGCTCACAAGACGCGACATCCCAACGAGCTATCCCGTACCGCGGCAGTCCTATGAGGATTTCGTCGAGCGCATGAAGACGCCAGACCGGCGGCAGGAGCGCGTGTGGGTCGCGGCCGACAAAGGCAACCCGGTCGCTTTCTCATTTCTCCGCTTCCCGCCGGTTCGTGGCCAGGTCTGGACCGGGTACACCTGCAC
>DATCPU010000159.1:0-3514 GCA_036569925.1 Candidatus Dormiibacterota bacterium | reverse complement strand
GTCGGGATCGGTCGAGCCCGGCGAGGTGGTGGGCGAGCCACGCCCCGGCCGCACCATCGTGATCACCGGCGACACCGCGCCCTGTCGTGCAACGGTCGAAGCTGCGCAAGGAGCAGATCTCCTCATCCACGACGCCAGCTTCGCCGAGGAGGAGGCCCAGCGCGCCGCCGACACTGGCCACTCGACCGTGGGTCAGGCGGCAGCCGTAGCCCGCGAGGCCGAAGTCAAGCTCCTCGCCTTGGTCCACATCTCCTCCCGCTACCACGTGGGCAAAGTCCTCGAGGAGGCGAAGGAGGTCTTCGAGCCCGCGGTTGCTCCACGCGACTTTGATCTGATCGAGCTTCCCTTCCCGGAGCGCGGCCGTCCGGAGCTGGTCTCAAACGGCTCCCGCGAGCGCCCCCAGCCACCGCCGGTCGAGTAGACGCCGAGCGCGCCCGTACCCTTCGCCGGTGCGCCTGGATGCCAGCGACAAGCCGTCTGCACGAAAGGCACGTGGAGCGTTCTTCACGCCGCCCGCGATAGCCAACTACCTGGCCTCATTCGCCGTTGAGGGGAATCGTGAGGCAAGAGTCCTTGACCCGACGTGTGGCGAGTCGGTTTTTCTCCAGGCCGCCGCTGCGGAGCTCAAAGCGGCTGGGGCGAGCCAGGGCCACATAGCCGAGCAGCTTTTCGGTGTTGACACGGAGCCCGAGAGCATCGCGAGGTCAAGGGCCGCCTTGGGCTCGGATGGCTTTTCGGCGACGTTGAGTGTCGGCAATTTCTTCGATATTTCCGCACCGAATCAGATTGGCTGCCCACTTCCATTGATGGATTCCATCATCGGCAATCCTCCCTTTGTGCGGTTTCAAAAACACGCGGGGGACGCCAGAAAGAAGTCGCAGGCGGCGGCATTGGCACAGGGTGTGCGGCTGTCTGGTTTGGCGTCCTCTTGGGCCGCCCTCTTAGTCCATGCTTGTTCATTCCTGAAGGAGGATGGCCGGTTGGCGATGGTGCTTCCGGCAGAGCTCCTGACCGTCGGATATGCGGAGCCTGTTCGCAGGTGGCTCAGAAATCGTTTCGAGGTTGTCCATCTGGTTTTGTTCGAGAATCTGCAGTTCGCAGACGCCGTTGAGAAGGTAGTTCTTGTCATTGGGCGGGGCTCCGGCGGCTGCGACGCCTTCTCCCTCGTTCCGGTGGAGGATGCCGCCGATCTTTCGTCTCTTCGACTGTTTGGTCCTAGTCATTTCACGGTGACGCCGGCATCCACGGGAAAGTGGTCCGACCTGTTGCTCTCGACTGAGCAGCGCCAGCTCTTCAAGCGGGTCATGGACACGCACTACACCGGACTCGGCAGCTACGGATCGATTGAGCTCGGATCGGTTACCGGAGCCAATTCGTTCTTCGCGATCTCCGAGGACACTCGTTGTCGGTACGGATTGACAAGGAAGCAGCTGGTGCGGATCAGTCCGCCCGGCACGAAGCACCTACGGGGACTGTGCTTTACGGATGGGGATTGGAATTCACTACGTCAGCAGGGCGAGGCTGTATGGCTCCTGCGTCCATCGGCGAACGATCGAACCCGTGCGCTGCGCAGCTACCTTTCGCAAGGGAAGGCTGCAGGAGTACCTGACGCCTACAAGTGTCGAATTCGCGAACCCTGGTGGCGCCCACCCGCTGTGACCGCTCCAGATTTGTTCTTCACCTATATGAGCCATCGGTATCCGCGGCTTGTCCGCAACAGCGCTCGGGTGTCCTTTCTCAACTCCATGCACGGCTTACGACTCCGCTCTGACGCGCCGAAGGAATCGGCATCAGCCCTGCCGCTCCTGTGTTTCAACTCGATGACGATGCTTGGTGCGGAGATCTTTGGGCGTTCCTACGGCGGCGGAGTCCTCAAGATGGAGCCAAGGGAGGCCACCGAACTGCCGGTTCCAGCCCCTAAGGCTCTTAAGGTGGCCTATGCAGCGCTCGCGAAGGACCGCGGCTCGCTGGAGAAGCAGTTGAGGGTCGGGCAATGGGCTTCGGTAGCTCAGCGGGTTGATGAGGCCCTTCTGTGCAAAGCAGTGGGCCTCTCCGAGAGCGAGGCCCGGTCGCTTCGCGAGGCCGCATCCGCTCTCAGAGAGCGGCGCATGAGGAACGGAGACGCATCGTGATCGCGCCTGAGCTTGAGGCCCAGGTTGGACATCCAGAGACCTTGAAGGACTCTTTGATCCGGAGGGTGCAGGAGCAAAAACTGAAGCAATTTGCCGATGTCCAGGAGGATTGGGTCGAGTTGATGTGGAGCCTCGATGCATTTCGCGTGGCCGGATTGACGCCGACCGGCATGGGAAAGGGCGGTTCAAGTGGCTTTGAAGGCGTGTATCGCAGCAAGGGAAATTGGTTTGCGCTTCTGCTGGCCCTGCTAATTGACAATCAAACGGGGCAACTCGTCGGGTCTCGCACGCAAGTTCAGGGCTTCTCTCAGTTGCATCAGATCGATCTCGCCTGGCCGGCAAGAAAGGTTGATCCACTTGTGTGCGCCGAGACCAAGGTCACGGGGGCGCCAGCGTTTGGTGGAACGCCCGCAAGGGGTGCAATGAGCGACTGGTCGAATCGCCGTAAGGAGTTGAAGTTTGCAGCCACGGATCTCAAGCTCGCTCGTCGTCAACAGGAGACTGCAATTCAGCATTGGGATGTCTGGCGACAGGATGCACCGCCAAAGTGCTTTTTCCTTTGGGCTGCACGACTTGACCCAGGCAAGCGCGACAGCGTTGATCGCATGGCCGAAGGAGCCCAATCCGCAGTCAATACGTATTTGGATGGCGCCGGTGTCTTTGCTTGGAAAGAGAACGAGGCCGGTACCAGCTATGAGCCGGTACCGGTCCCGCCAAGCTCTCGGATCTCGGATCTCGATGATGTCCTCTATCGCATTGCCAGCGAGATTCACAAGGCGGCTGGAAAGGATGGGGAGGCGCCAGCGCCTGTTGGATCCGCAGCGGAAGAGTTAGACCGGTAAGGCCAGCGAGGTTCCGAAGCGCCCCACGGCGTCACCCCTTGCTGCTACGCTAGCGCCGTCCTTTAACCCGGTCCCGCGAGGCCAGGAAGGAGCAACCTAGTGAGCGAGAAGGTCGTGCTCGAGCACGATCACCTGAGGCGAACGCTGCGGCGGATCGCCCACGAGATAGCCGAGGCCAACCCCGAGCCCGAGCGTCTCGCGATCGTCGGCATCCACACCCGCGGCGCGGTGATTGCCCGTCGCCTCCACGCCCTGGTCGGCGAGCTGACCGAGGCCGAGACGCCGATCGGCGACCTCGACATCTCCTTCTACCGGGACGATGTGGGCGCCCAGTCGCCGGCGACGCAGCCGGTCGTCCACTCCTCCCACATCGACTTCGACCTCACCGATCGCACGGTGGTTCTCGTCGACGACGTGCTCTTCACCGGCCGCACCGTGCGCGCCGCGGTCGACGCCCTCTTCGATTACGGCCGGCCGCAGCGGGTGCAGCTGGCGGTGCTCTGCGACCGCGGTCACCGCGAGCTGCCGATCCGTCCCGAC
>DATCPU010000158.1:0-12422 GCA_036569925.1 Candidatus Dormiibacterota bacterium | reverse complement strand
GCAAGACTGAGGCGGCCAAGGTCATGGCCGACGTGCTCGGCGCTCGCCTGATCCGCCTCCAGTGCTACGAGGGCATCGACCTGGCGCACGCCGTCTACGAATGGAACTATCCGCGCCAGCTGCTGCACATCAGGCTGCTCGGCGAGCAGGACGATCGTCGTACTGCCGAGCGCGAGATCTTCAGCCCCGAGTTTCTATTGAGGCGCCCCTTGCTGGACGCCATCGACAATGACGACCCCACACCCCCGGTTCTGCTCATCGACGAGATAGACCGCTCCGACGAGGAGTTCGAGGCCTTCCTGCTCGAGCTCCTTTCTGACTTCCAGGTCTCGATCCCTGAGATCGGCACCATCAAAGCGAAAAAGGCTCCCTTTGTGGTCATCACCTCCAACCGGACGCGCGAGGTGCACGACGCACTCAAGCGACGGTGCCTGTATCACTGGATCGACTACCCGGACCTCGAGAAGGAGGTTGAGATCGTCCGCGCCCGCGCGCCGGAGGCTGCCGAAGGCCTCGCGCGCGAAGTCGCCGCCCTGGTCCAGGGGCTGCGCGGCATGGACCTGTACAAGGTGCCCGGAGTCGCGGAGACGCTGGACTGGGCGCGCTCGCTCGCCGCCCTGGGCGCCACCCGTATCGACCCCGCCCTTGTCGATTCGACGCTGGGGGCTGCATTGAAATACCAGGAAGACCTCGAGAAGGTTCGGACACAGGTCCCGGCCATGGTCGAGAAGGCGAGAGGTGCCTAACAGGAGCTCGGTAGATCTTCTCCCGCGGCTTGGGGCTTTCGCGAGGCTGTTGCACGATGCCGGCATGGAGGCTGGGCCTCGCAGGCTTACGGACGCGACGCGTGCTCTGAACCACGTGGAGCTCCGCAAGCAGGTCGATTTTCGTAACGCCCTCCGGTCGGTGTTCGTGAGCCGGAAGGAGGAAATCGATATCTTCGAGGCGGCCTTCGACATCTTCTGGGCGCCGCCGGATCCGCGCACCTCTGCCGGACAGGTGCCGGGGCGAAGCCGCGCACTGCCCCTGTCGCCCGAGCGCGCCAAGGCATGGTCGAACGCTCTCGGGCTAAACCAATCGCAAATGAACCGCGAGCAGGACGTGACCGTCGTGCCTGAGAGCTCCAGCGGCTACAGCGCCGAAGAGTTGTTGCGTCACAAGAACTTCGAGCAGATGACCTGGCAAGAAACCCAGCAGGTCCGACGCCTGCTCGAGCAGGCCCCATGGCGTATGGCCGAACGGAAGACCCGCCGTCTGCGTGCGGCCAAGGCGGGCCGCATCGACCTTAGGCGTACCGCACAGCATGCGATCCGGTCCAGCGGCGAGCTCATGCATCTCTTCCGTCGCCGCCCACGGCTGCGACGCCGGCCGCTCGTCCTCATATGCGATGTCAGCGGCTCGATGGAGAAGTACTCCCGGCTGCTAATGATCTTTGCCCATGCGATCGCCCGCCGCGAAGACCTGGAGGCTTTCGTTTTTTCCACGCGGCTGACCCGGGTCACACGCCTTCTGCGCCAGCGCGACCTCGACCGGTCTCTCGACTCGCTGAGCAAGGGCGTTCACGATTTCAGCGGTGGGACCCGAATCGGCGACGCGCTCGCCGACTTCAATCGCCACTGGGCACGTCGCGTCCTGGGCCACGGCGCTGTCGTCATCATCGTCAGCGACGGCTGGGATCGCGGTGACCCAGCCCAGCTCACCGCCGAGCTGATTCACCTGAGGCGAACGGCGCACAGGCTGATCTGGTTGAACCCGCTCATCGGCTCCAGGGGCTATGAGCCCCTGACGCGGGGGATGGCCGCGGCGCTGCCCCACGTTGACGACTTCCTGGCCGCCCACAACCTGCAGGCCCTCGACGATCTGGGCAAGCTCCTGGCCGGCCTGGGAACGCGCGCGGCCCGCAGGTAGTTACAAGAATATGCGCGAAGTGCTGAGCGAGCTGGAGCAATGGACGCGGGAGGGCGAGGACGTCGCCCTGGCCACAGTGGTCGAGACCTGGGGCTCGAGCCCGCGGCCTCTCGGATCGAAGATGGTGGTCACTCGGTCAGGCAAGATGGCCGGCTCAGTGTCCAACGGATGCATCGAAGGCGCGGTCTTCGAGGAGGCCCAGAAGGTGCTCAAGTCAGGCAATCCCAAGATCGCGGCTTTCGGCGTGGCCGACGATGTCGCTTTCGAGGTCGGCCTCGCCTGCGGCGGCCATATCGAAGTCTTCGTGCAGCCGCTGACATCTGCACACAAGCAGCTGATGGCAATGCTCGATCGGAACGAGGCCGCGACCCTTCGAACGAACCTCGTCACGGGGGAGGTGACCCTCACCGCCGGGGCCCCGCCGGGGAGTGAGCTCGCGCGGCGCGATGGCGAGTGGCTGATTGAGCCACTGCGCCGACCGGCTCACCTGGTCATCATCGGCGCGATCCACATCGCGATACCCCTGCACCGCCTCGCGAAGCTGATGGGTTATCGGGTCACAGTGGTCGACGCGCGATCGAAGTTCGCGACCAAGGAGCGTTTCCCTGAGGCCGACGAGCTGATTGTGGCCTGGCCCGATGAGGCCATGGGCAAGCTACATTTCGACAACTCGACCTATGTCGTGATCCTCACGCACGATCCCAAATTCGACCTGCCCGCGTTGCGGTCGGTGCTGGGCAAAGAGGTTGGCTACATCGGGGCCATCGGCAGCCGCAAAACAAACCAGAACCGTTTCGATGCGTTGCGCGCCGAAGGATTCACAGAAGAGCAGCTGTCCCGAGTCCACGGGCCGATCGGTCTCGATCTCGGAGGTCGTGGCGCTGAGGAGACAGCTTTAGGAATCCTCGCCGAGATCACCGCCACCCGCTTTGGCGGCAGTGGCGCCTCCATGCGAGAGGCCAAGCGCCCCACCCTCGCCTGACGTCGCGGCCATCATTCGGCGCTCGCGAGTGATCGGCAGCGCAATGTAGAAGAGAACGACGAAGGCGTAGAGCGCCAATGACAGCGTCACGTTGAAGATGGCGGTGATGGTGGCCAGTGGCCATAATCCCAGGCCCAGCGAGAACCCCACCCAGTCGAGGGGCACCATCTTTATGCGGTATCGCCGGGCGTACAGGTTGAATGTGCTGAAAGCGAGCGACATCGCGCTCATCGTCACGCCATAGGCCACTGCAGCAGCCGTTTGATCGTGGCCGGCCTGCAGGTAGTGGGCGAGCAGTCCAGTCGGAAAAGGAATCGCTGCGACTGTAAGCAGCAGCAGGCCGTTGAGGAAAAGCAGCACACGATCGAATCGCCCGATCGCATCGATGATGCCGTGGTGGTTCACCCAGATCACCACGATGGTCGAGAAGCTGATGACATAAGCCGCGTAGGAGGGCCACTCTTGCAAGAGGGCGGTGCCAAGCCCGCGGGGCACCCGCGGGTCGACCAGATTGAAAACGAGCACGGTCGCAGCTACAGCGAAGACTCCGTCGCTGAAAGCCTCAGCCCGGGACTTTTTCACGCCGACAACGATAAGGGCTGCTTCCGCGCTCCTCAGTTGGGCGCCGGTGTTACGCAGGCTCCGCGCGGGACTTGGTGCGCTCCCGAAATCGCTTCGCCTTATGGCGATTGCCGCAGGACGCCATCCTGCACCAGCGGCTCGAGCGGTTGCGGGATTGGTCATAGAACGCCCAGCGGCAGGTGGCGGAGTCGCAAAGCTTGAGGCGCGTCCAGCCCTCCTCGTTCATCGCCGCGAAGACGGCCGCCACGATCCGTCCGAGGGCACCTTCGACGCCATCCGCCTGTGGCTCGAGGCGCGCCTTGCCGTCAGGGCCGAACCGGGGGAGTAGGCGGCTTGCCGAAACCGCGCCATTCAGCGTGCCGATGTTGACCGGGTAGACCGAGCCTCCGGAGTTGGCGCCGATGGCGCCGCGGATCGCTTCGCGCAGGGCGATGGCGTGCTTGAGGTCGGCCTCATCAGCCGCCTGCGCCCTCGCCAGCAATCCATGTGCAACCAACCAATGGTTGAGCGTGTTTGGGTCGCTGAGCTGGTCGGTTCCGGGATCCAGGTCGGCCGTATTAACGAAAGCCTGGATCAGGCCCAGCCGTCCGGTAGCCGTCTCTCGGTCAGCCATTGTCAGATTATAACCTGCAAACTCCTAATGTGGGTTATAATGACCACCGTCCGATGATAGCAAGTTACGGAGGTGTAGCGTGAACTCACAGATGAATGAAGATCTCGCATGGTTGCGGGTCCAGGACATGCAGCGGGAAGCCGAGAATCGACGCTTGGCGATGGCCGCCAGGCCGTCATCACAGGAGCGGTCGGCCTTGAGGCGCCTGATCGCCCGAACCATCGCCAATGCGAGGTCACGGAAGCCGGCCGCGCCGTCCGCCGTTCGCCCGACTGCCGAAACCCAGCATCACGCTTAGCGACCAGCCAGGTGCCGCAGCACCTCCACCTGCGCCGCGTCCGGTCCGTTGCCGGCGCCCGGCACCTCGAGGATGAAGGGGAGCTTCGCCAGGCGAGGTTCGTGCAGCAGGGCCCTGAAGCCTGCCTCGCCGATTTGCCCGTCGCCGATGTTGGCGTGCCGGTCCCGATTCGAGCCGAGCCCGGTCACCGAGTCGTTGCAGTGGATCACCTCGACGCGCTTCAGTCCGACCACTCGATCGAGCTCGTCCAACGTGTTCGCTACCTCGGAGGCAGTGCGCTCGTCATAGCCGGAGGCGAAGGCGTGGCAGGTATCAAAGCAGACCGATGCTCGGGGGTCGTCGAGCGAGGTAAGCATCTGGGCGATCTCTTCGAACCGCGCACCGACGCATCCACCGAGGCCTGCGTTGTTCTCGATGATGAGTCGCGCCTTCTTCGGGTCTGCCCTCTCCAACACTTTTTTCAAGTGGCCGATGATGTTGGGCAAACGCGCCTCGAACCCGGCGCCCTTGTGCGACCCGGTGTGGAAGATCACGCCGTTGATCCCGAGGTCGTCGGCCGCCTTCAGATAGCCTGCCAGCGTGCTCTCAGACCGCTGCCGCATCCCAGGATCGTCGCCGGCCAGGTTGATCAGGTAGACCGCGTGAAAGTAGAAAGGAGGATTGCCGTGCTCGGCCGCCGCCTCCTTGAACGTCGAGATGCGCCCGTCATCGAGCTTAGGGGAGCCCCAAAAGCCAGGGGGCGTGGGGTGGACCTGGATCGCTTCCGCGCCCATTGCGGCGGCGCGCTCGAATGCCAGGTGGAGGCCACCGGAGGAGTCAACGTGAGCACCGAGGAGAGGCATACCTAAAGACTAACCCGCGCCGTCTGGCATGCTGGACAGGTGACGGTCTTCGTGATGAGCGACCTCGAGCTCCCGATTCGTGGGCGTACCTATCGGGAGCCAGATGGCCCTCACAGCGTGGTCGTGCGAGGGCGGGACATCGAATCGGCCCTCCAGCACGTGGCATCGCGCGAGGATTGCCGATCCCTGGCCGTGATCAGCCTGCCGGCCACGGTCCCTGACCTTTCGGCGCTCGCCGGTCGCCGTCTTCTCCTGGTTGACGGAGACAACGGGCGCCTTCGCGACTTTGCCGAGCTCGCGCTCAGGGCCGACGTCGAGGTCGAGTGGATTCGGTCAGCCCGGCCACCGTTCGAGCGTCTTGCCGCCGCGCTTCTACCCATCGGCGCAATCGTGCTCGCCGCCGGCTCCAGCTCCCGGATGAGCGGATCGCAAAAGCTTTTGCTGGAGTTCGAGGGCAGGCCGATGGTGAGGCACGCAATCGAGTCGGCGTCCGAGGGCGGATGCCAGCAGGTCGTGGTCGTCTACTCGTCGAGCGAGGTCAAAGACGCGGTTGGGGACTCAGCCGAGCTGGTGCACAACCCCGACGCAAGTACCGGAATGGCGTCTTCGTTGAAGGTTGGGCTCCGCGCGCTCAGGCCCGAGATCGAGGCGGCGGCAGTCGTGCTCGGGGATCAGCCACTCGTCGGCTCCCGCACGGTGTCGGCACTGCTGCGGGCGTGGCGCCGCGAGGGCTCACGCCCCGCTGTCGCCGTCGCCAAAAAGCGCAGCCCAGACGACAGCGGTCCAGGCCTCCGCCCGAACCAACACTGGACGCCGCCGGTGGTGTTGGCCCGCGAGCTCTGGGCCGAGCTCAACGCGCTGGAGGGCGATGCCGGCGCGAGGCAGATCCTCGACGGGCATCCCGAGCTGCTCGACACAGTGCCTGCGCCAGGCCGCCCAGACGACATCGACACGCCCGAGGACTACGCGAAGATCCTTTCGTTGTTTCCGCGTCGAAAGTCTCGAAAAAGAGCCTGATCCATCGGCGCCGGCCGGCGTGACGGGTGATCGGATCAGCTACGATCAGAACAGTGCTAGTGATCGCTCTAGGAGTGTCAGCTTGAAGGATCTGAAAGCGCGGAAGGCGGGCCCGAAGCCCGCCGGGTGGCGGCGATCGGGCCGGTACACGGACATCGTCTACCAGACCTGGGATGGCATCGCCAAGATCACCATCAACCGCCCGGAGGTCCGCAACGCTTTCCGGCCGACCACCGTGTTCGAGATGTCGCGGGCCTTCGAGGTCGCTCGGGACGACCCCAAGATCGGGGTTGTCATCCTTACCGGCGCCGGCACCGAAGCGTTCTGCTCGGGCGGCGACCAGCGGATTCGGGGCGACGACGGCTACATCGACACGAATGGCACGGGGCGTCTCAACGTGCTCGACCTGCAGGTGCAGATCCGCCGCCTGCCGAAACCAGTGATAGCGATGGTCGCCGGCTACGCGATTGGCGGCGGGCATGTCCTGCATGTGGTCTGCGACCTAACCATCGCGGCCGACAATGCACGGTTCGGCCAGACCGGCCCGCGAGTGGGCAGCTTCGACGGCGGCTACGGCGCAGGGCTCCTTGCACGTATCGTCGGACAGAAGAAAGCGCGCGAGATCTGGTTCCTATGCGAGCAGTACGACGCCCAGCAGGCTTTCGACATGGGCCTTGTCAACAAGGTGGTCCCGCTGGCGGACCTCGAGCACGAAACCGTCAGATGGTGCCGGCGGATGTTGGACCTGAGCCCGCTTGCGCTGCGCATGCTCAAGGCGGGGCTCAATGCCGCCGACGACGGTCTCGCCGGAATCCAGCAGCTCGCGGGCGATGCAACCTTGCTCTATTACATGAGCGAGGAAGCACAGGAAGGAAGAGACGCGTACGTGCAGAAGCGAAAGCCCGATTTCTCGAGGTTTCCAAAGCGACCATGACGGCGGCGGCGATCCCGAGCCCGGCCATGGTCTGGTGGCTTGCAGTTCGTCCGGCGACCCTGGCCGCCGCAGTCGCCCCGGTGCTCGCTGGCACTGCGGTCGCAGTGCACGAAACTGGCGCACGACCGCTGGCGGGTCTCGCCGCGCTGGTGATCGCGCTGGCCCTGCAGGTTGGTGTCAACCTGTCGAACGACTACTCCGATTTCATCCGCGGCGCCGACACGCCGCAGAGGATCGGCCCATTGCGAGCATCCGCCTCGGGTGTCATAGCACCGTGGCGCGTGAGATGGGCCGCAGTCGCCGCGTTTGCAGTGGCCGGGTCAGTCGGCATCGCGCTGAGCCTTGCCACCGATTGGCGTTTGATCTTCGTCGGCGCCGCCTGCCTGTTGGCCGGCTGGCTGTACACAGGCGGACCAAGGCCGTACGGCTACATGGGGCTTGGCGAGCTGTTCGTCTTCATCTTCTTTGGTCTGGTCGCGACTGTTGGCACGGCCTATGTGCAGGAGTTGAGGGTGACTCCGCTCGCGGTGCTGGCCGGCTGCGGCATCGGCTTTCTCGCCACCGCCATCCTTATCCTCAACAACCTGAGGGACATCGAAACCGACGCCACCGCCGGTAAGCGCACTCTCGCGACGCGAATCGGCCGGGGGCCGACCCTGGGTTTGCTGCTCATCCTCGTTTGCGGCGCTTTCGCCGTCCCAATCGTGATCCTGGCCACAAGGCTCGCCGGCATCACGATCATGGCGATGCATTTCGGGATTCCGATCGCAGCGGTGCCCGTGCGAACGGCGTTCGCCACGCGCAGCGGTCCGGAGCTCGTTACAGCGTTGAAGCGCATGGCCGGGGCCGAGCTTGCGTATGCCCTGCTCTTGACTATCGGCCTGCTGCTGTCATGAGGGCGTACATCACAGCGCGCAGGCCGGCGGATGTCGCGCGCGATGTCGACAGCTGGCGAAAACGAGGGTGCACCTCGTTCGTGTTGCGCAAGGTTGGCGGCGGCGGGTCTGTGGACCAAGAACGATTGGGTGCGGCCCGGTATGCGGCGGGCCTTCAGGCCGAAGTCGAGCTCGAGGGCGACCGCTCGGATCTCTCCGATGCTGCCTCCAGATGAGCCAGGAGAAGGCGGGAGAACGCCTCGGGTCGCTCTTGGTGGGCCGTGTGTCCCGCCCGCTGCACGAGAACGACCCGACCTTGTGGGACGGATGCCGCCAGACGGCGCGCAGACCCGGCGTACCCGTGGTCGAGCTGGCCGGCGACGAAGGTAGAGGGCACCTTGACACGCGCGAGGTCGTTCCATACCGGTCGCATCGCGCCGGCGCCCATGCCCCTCAGCGATTGCGCCAGCGACGCCGCGTGATTGTCCATGCGCGCCGCTCGCACCTGGGCCAGGAACGACGGGCCGCGCCGTTGCAAACCTTCGAAAAGGGGCAGGCCGCTCCAGTAATTGACGAACGACTCGAGACCGTCTGTCTCGATGCGCTCCGCCAGCGCCTCATCGTCGCGCCGCCGGCCTTTACGGGCCTCTTCCTCCAGCCCGGCGTGGGCACCGATGGTGAGCAGCGACAGGAGTCGGTCTGGCCGCGCAGTCGCCACGTGGAGTGCGAGCCGGCCGCCCATCGAATAACCGACGAGATGGGTGCGCGCGATCCCGAGGCTGTCCCAGAGCAGCTCCAGATCCGCGGTGGACGCTTCCATGGTGTACGGAGCGCCCGGCCGGACGCGCGTCGCGCCGTGGCCGCGCAGGTCAGGAAGGATCCACTGCCATCGATCCGGCATCAACGAAATGACCTCACGCCAGCTCTGCCCGCTCTGGGTAAAGCCGTGGAGCAGGGTCACCGGCGAACCTTCACCGATCACTTCATAGTTGAGGCTGACGTCACTCCCTTCCAGCAGTGGCATACACAGATCCTATGGATGTAACGCAATCGTTCGCCGCAACCTTCGTCGACGAGCTTGCTGCTCAGGGCGTTGATTTCGCGTGCATCTCGCCTGGCTCGCGGTCGGCCGCGATCGCCATCGCGTTCCAGCGCCACCCCAAGATCCGCGTGTTCGTTCAAATCGACGAAAGGTCGGGATCGTTCTTCGGGGTCGGCCTGGCGAAGGCATCCGGAAAGCCAGTCGTTCTCCTGTGCACGTCAGGGACTGCGGCAGCGGAATTTCATGCCGCCGTAGTCGAGGCCTTTCACTCACGCACTCCTCTGATCGTCCTCACAGCTGATCGCCCGCCGGAACTGCGCGACGTCGGCGCCAACCAGTCGATCGACCAGCAGCGCCTCTACGGAACCGCTGTGCGATGGTTCGTCGATCCTGGTGCTCCGGTCGAATCGGCAGGGGCGCCTCGACAGTGGCGCCGCCTTGCGGCGCGGGCCTATGCGGAGGCCGCAGGTGGGCCCGTGCATATCAACCTTCCGTTCCGCGAGCCTCTGGTTCCGACACCCGGCGAGCTGCCGGTTGCGCTCGGCACTCCAGGCCAGGCGATCAGCGCGGGCCGCACCCTGCCGACGCCCGGCCAGGTGACGACGCTGGCCTCCGCGCTGCAAAGGTCGCAACGCCCCCTCGTCGTCGCCGGAGAGATGCGGGACGGCGACCGGCTCGCGCCGGCGCTGAGCCGGCTGGGGCTGCCTGTGCTCGCGGAGCCAAGCTCCCAACTTCGGCGCGCTGAGACAGGCGGCTCCATCGAGTCGTATGAAGCGCTTCTCAGAGCCGGATGGGCATTGCAGCATGGGCCCGACCTTGTTGTGAGCATCGGCGGCACGCCCACCTCAAAGGTTCTCAGCGCGTGGCTTGCGGCCGCGTCCGCGCCGACGTTTCTAATCGATCCCGACCGCCAATGGCGCGACCCCGATCAGGTCGCCAGCCACGTGGTGGCGTGCGATCCGCAGGCTCTGCTCGAGGCCCTCCCACCGATGGATCGAAATGCGTGGCGCGAAGAGTGGATGTCCGCCGGGAAGCGCGCCACTGCCGCGATCGCGGCGACATTTGTCTCGACACCGCTGCACGAGGGCCACATCGTCCGCGCCCTGTCGGCGCGCCTTCCCGACAACGGGCAGGTTTTCGTCGGTTCCAGCATGCCGATTCGTGCCGTCGACAGCTTCTGGCCTTACGCGAAGACCCAGCAGCGGTTCTATGGCAACCGCGGCGCCAGCGGCATCGACGGCCTTGTCTCGTCAGGCCTCGGTTTGGCGGCAGGGCGGAGCAACGTTCCGACCGTGCTTTTGCTCGGTGACCTGTCTCTATATCACGATATGAATGGCCTATGGGCGCTGCGGCGGCATGGCCTCAGGGCAACCATCGTGGTCTGCGACAACAACGGCGGCGGTGTATTCAACTTTTTGCCGCAGGCCCAGCACCAGGATGTGTTCGAGGAGCTTTTTGCCACGCCTCTTGGTCTTGACTTCGCGCAGGTCGCGCGTCTCTACGACCTCGTCTACAGCCCGGTGACTGACCGCGCGGGCCTCGAGCCGGCGCTGGTCGATGCACTGGCCGCGCAGACGCCGACGCTGGTCGTCGTCAAGTTCAAGCGCGAGGACAGCGTCAACGGACATCGCACCTGCTGGGAGGCCGCCTCCGCCGCGCTGCGCTAGGGGCGCTCAGCCGTTCAGGAAATCCAGCACCAGCCGATTGAATTCTTCCGGGTGTTCGAGATTCGGCAAATGTGCCGCGTTGTGGATCACCGCTTTGCGCGCGTTCGGGATTTTCGATACGAGCAGGTCCGCGGTGTCCCGGATCTCAGACAGGTCCTCGTCGCCAACGATGACCAGTGTCGGAGCCTTGAGCTCTGCCAACCGGCCATACGCCGGAGGATCGACCTTCTTGGTCGGAGCGCTTGCGAAGTCGCTCTTAAGAGCGATCCCGTTCATGTCAAGGAAGAGGTCGCGAAGTCGTTGGTCGATCTGGCTGCTAGCCCGGCCCGGCCCCACGAGCCACAGCTTCATCTCTGCCTCGTTGAGGACGTCCAGGTCCTTGCTCTCCTCGGCAGCCGTGACCTCGGCGAAGAGCTCGTCGTACTTGTCGTCATATGGCTGCCCGCTCACGCCCGCTCCCACCAGCACCAGCTTCGCCACCCGCTCCGGGTGCACGAGCGCGAAGTCGATGGCGACCCCGCCTCCGATGGAGCAGCCGACCACGTGCGGCGCCTCTCTGATCCGCAGGGCATCCATGAGCGCCAGCACATCGGCCACGGGCGACCACGATGTCGCGGGCAGCTCCGATTTGCCGTAGCCCCGCATATCGGGCGCGATGACGTCGAAATGTTTGCCCAGGCCGGCGACCTGCGGATCCCACATGCGTGAGTCGGCCACGCCCGCGTGGAGGAACACGACCGGATAGCCCGCGCCCGAGCGCGTGTAGTGGATGCGAACGCCGTTGAGCTGGATGTCCATCAGCTGACTTAAGTGAGCGCCATGAGGAGCGCCTTGAACTTCAGCTCCGTTTCCTCGAGCTCACGCGCGGGGTCGGAATCGGGCATCACACCCACTCCGGCGTAAAGCCGGGCGCCGTCCTCCCAGAGCAGACCACAACGCAAGGCTACTGCGAACTCGCCATCGCCTTGCCCGTCGGTCCAACCGACCGCGCCGGCGTACCAGCCGCGCTCGAGGCCTTCGAGCTCGTCGATCAGCGCCTCGGCGGCGGGGCGGGGCCAGCCGCCTACCGCGGGGGTGGGGTGGAGGGCAGCGGCCAGGTCCAGCGCCTCAGCGGGCGGTGATTTGAGCTCGGCGGTGATGGTGGTCGCGAGGTGCTGGATGTTGGTGAAACGCACAACCTCCGGCTCGTGAGCTTCGACGCCGAGCGAAAATTCTCGCAGCGTATCGGCCACGAACTGCGAGGCGAGCCTGTGCTCCGCCTTGTCCTTGGCGCTCGCGACGAGCTGCCGGGCGAGGCGGTCGTCCTCGGCCTCGTTCGCCCCGCGGGCCACCGATCCGGCCATCGGCTGTGAATAGGCCCGACCGCCGGAGCGCTTGACCAACAGCTCGGGAGAGGCTCCGGTGAAGGCGGTGCCGTCTGCGCCTGTCACCAGGTACGTAAAGCACGACGGGTAAGCCGCGCGCAACGAGCGCGCGACCATGCCCGCCGAGACGACTCCGTCCCCGCGGGCGATCACCTCACGGGCCAGGACCACCTTGGCCGCATCGCCCGCACGCAGGCGCTTGGCGGCGGTTTCGACGGCCGCCGTCCAAGCCACTGGGTTGCGCACGGACGTGACCTCCAGCCGGCGGGCCGCCGGCGCTCGCAGGCCGGTTTGTGCC
>DATCPU010000157.1:0-1788 GCA_036569925.1 Candidatus Dormiibacterota bacterium | reverse complement strand
GCCGTAGCAGGTCCCCGCCGCGCTCTCGCGCGGTCCCTCAACGTCCTACTTGGATGGGAACGGCACGATCGCGTCGGTGTAACCCTGGACGCCCTTGGGCCAGACGAGCGCCACCTTGCCTCCGGGGAGGTTCTGCGTCATCACGAGCTGGGTCTTCGGCTTTCCCGTCGGGTCGAACGAGATATGGCCACCAGGCACGATCGAACCGCTGAAATCGAGGGAGGCGAGCGCGTCTCGGATCTTCGTCCCGTCGAGGGAGCCCGCCTTCGTCAGACCCGCGTACAGCACGCGCGCCGTCTCGTACGACAGGGCCTGGAACCAGTCCGGCGTCACGTTGTAGGCGGCCTTCCACTTCGCCGTGAAGGCCTGGCTGCCCGCGTCGGGCTGGGCCGGCGTCCACCACAGACCGGCGACGAGATAGTCGGCGGCGGCCGCGAGAGCGTCGCGACCCTTCTGGTCCGGACCGCGGGCGCCATAGGAAACGAACTTGTGCGTGAGACCGAGCTGCGTGTACTGGCGATGCATCGTGATGTAGTCGGGAAGGTGGGCGTCCGACAGGAACGCGGCAGCGTTCGCCGCCTTCACCTGCGTGAGGAGCGATGTGAAGTCGCTGGCGTTCAGCTCGAAGCCCTGGTCGAGGACCACCTTGAAGTAGTCGGGGCTGTCCTTCGCCGCCTGGTTGACCGCAGCCTGGTAGTCCTTGCCGTGGTCGGTGTTCTCCCACACGAGGGCGATCGTCAGTGGCTTCGGGAGCTTGCCCTGATCGATCCAGTACTTGAGGAAGTCCATGGTGTTCTTGCCGAGGACGTCGATCGTGGCGAGCGTGCCGAAGAGGTACTTATTGCCGCGGGTGAAGATGGCCGACGCGGCGCCACCGCCCTCGACCATCGGGATCTTGTACTGGTCCGGCACCGCTTGCTGCGCTTCAACGAGCCCGGTGTCGTAGCCGCCGAGGAGCGCCGTCACCTTGTTTTGCGTCACGAGCTGCTCGACGAGGCTGCGTGACTTCGTGCCGTTGCTGCCGTCGTCCAAGATGTTCAGCGTGATCTGGTGCTTCGACCCGCCGACGTCCAAGCCACCGGCGTCGTTGATCTCCTTCGTCGCAAGCTCATAGCCCTGTTTGAAGTAGGTGCCGGACGCGCTGAACGACCCGGTCAACGGCAGCACCGCACCGATCGTGATCGGACCCGGCGCGACGGCCGCCGCCGTGGCCGTGCTCGACCCAGTCGGGGCTCCGCCTGTCGACGCGGTGCCAGCACAGGCCGCGGTTACGAAGGCCACCACGAGCGCGATCGCAGAGAGCTTCCGCATGTTCATCCTCCCGCCCGCGTGCCGCGGAACGGCGAGATTATGCGCCCGCTCCCGCCAGGCGCTACGAGCATTGCCCCCAGTGAAAGACCGCCCCCGCGGCCGACACCCGCCACACGCCCGCGTGGCCGCCATCCGAGCCGATGACCCAGAGCTCGGTGCCGCGGGCGAACAGCGCCCGGAGCGTGCAGGTTGCCCCAAGATCCACGCGCGAGAAGACCGGCGCTGCCGCCGTGCCGGAGAGCCGGAGCAGCGTGCCGCCGTCCCCGGCGAGGTACGTCCCCTCGCCCATCCGCAGCGCCGCGTGGAAGCCCACGTGGACCGGGGGCACGACGCTCTTCCAGGCGCCATCCCACACGAGCACGGTCCCGTCGTCACCCACGACCACGGCGTCGTCGACCGCGCGCGCTGCGATCGCCCGCAACGTCGCGGTGGCGCCGGTCGCGACCGGGCGCCAGCCGGCGGACTCGAGGCGATACG
>DATCPU010000156.1:0-27467 GCA_036569925.1 Candidatus Dormiibacterota bacterium | reverse complement strand
GCACTGCCCGATTCTGATCTCTGGCGAACAGATGCTCTCAAGCGACGTTGTGGCCGAGCTGGCCGAGCTGATCGACCATCCGGTGCGACCTCTCCCGATGCCGGCGCGGGTCGCTCCGGAGATTCGCCACACCACCTACCTCACATGCCTCGGCCTGCTGATGAGAAGAAGTCGATGAAGAAGCGGCGGCCCGACCGGGTGGAGCGCCGACGGCCGAGCGTCGAGCTGAACCTGGTCTCGGACCACAAGGCACGTGTTTCCAGCCAAAAGCGGGGCTGTCTTTCGTTTCTGAACCTTGGACTGCTAGCAGTAGCCGCCGCCCTGGCTTTGGGCCTGGGACAGCGCTAACCCACCCGACCCAGGTGCCCAAGGCGGGCAGGGACCAAGGCCCATGACTTGGGCCATTCCCTCTATTCAGCTTTCGTGACCTGACCCCTAGATTGTTGAACAACAAGCCATAGACAAACCGGGACGCTGCTCAAGGGGAGGGGCGCCCGCAGGGGTGCGGTTAAGGAGCGATGAGTATGCAAGGTCTTTTCGTCTGGATGAACAAGAACATGCGGGGCCGCAAGGGCCAGCAGGGATTCACCCTGATCGAACTCCTTGTGGTCGTGACGATTCTCGGCATCCTCGCCGGCATCGTCACGCTGAGCCTCGTCGGCCTGACCACCAACGCCTCGGTTCAGTCCTGCAACCAGGAGTACAAGACAGTGCAGGCCGCTCTCGACGCCTACATGGCCGACAAGAACGTCGACACCGTCGCAGCGGCCGCAGACACGAACGACATGACGACGCCCATCGCGCTGTACAACACGGCCCCGTCGCCGACGAACCCGAACTACACGCGCAACGGCAAGACCCAGTTCTCATACAGCTGGGACACGCACGGAAGGATCTTCTCCATCTTCAAAGACAACAGCGGCGGGGCCGCGCCCGGCGGGTGCCAAACAACCTAATCCGGATGCAGCGAAAGAGGGAGGGAGGGCGCCGTTGATGCGGCGCCCTTCCTTTTGAACGATGGGCGCACTCTTCGTGCCGGCGTTGACGCCTTACCTGGCGGCGTACCTGGTGCTGGTCGCCCTGATGATCGGCAGCTTCATCAACCTGGCGGCCGACCGCATTCCAAGGGGCGAGTCGGTCATCCGCCCCCGCTCCCATTGCCGGGCGTGTGGCCGCGCGCTCAACGTCATCGACCTGCTGCCGGTTATCGGCTACCTCATTCGCGGAGGGCGGTGCGCGACGTGCAAGACCACGATCGGGGCCGCAGCGCCGGTGATCGAGGCTGTCTCCGGCGCCTGCATGGCGGCGGCGATTCTCTGGCTAGGGCTCTGGCCCGGCGCCATCGCCGGGCTGGGGCTTGTCGCATTGTGCGGCCTGGCCGTCACGGGCCTGTCGATGCGCACTGCACGCTTTTCGGAGCCGCCTGAACAGCTGCCTGGCTAGGCGTGAATCTCGGCCGGGTAAAGGGAACGATCCTTGGCGTCGCGCTCGGAAATCATGCCCGCGCGCAGCAATCCGTTCAACGACCGCTCCAGGGTCTGAGAGCCGTCCCGAAGCCCTGTCTGCAGCACGCTCCGGATCTGGTCCGTCTTGCCTTCCTTGATCATCGACCGGACTGCGGTATTCGCGACCAGGACCTCGAAGGCGGCGACCCGACCGCCACCCAAGGCCGGGATCAGCTGCTGATAGATCACGCCGGCCAGGCACGCCGCCAGCTGGACTCGGACCTGCTGCTGCTGCGCGCCGATGAAGCTGTCCACGATGCGGTTGATCGCCTGCGGCGCGTCGTTGGTGTGCAGCGTCGCAAAGACGAGGTGGCCGGTCTCGGCGATGGTCAGCGCAGTCGAGATCGTGTCGAGGTCGCGCATCTCGCCGATCAGCACGACGTCAGGATCCTCTCGGAACACGCTTCGAAGTCCTTCGGCGAAAGAGGGGGTGTCATCGCCCACCTGCCGCTGATCGACGATGGCGACGCGATGCTTGTGTATGTATTCGATCGGGTCCTCGAATGTGATGATGTGGTACGGCCGCGTCTTGTTGATGAGGTCGACCATCGCGGCGAGCGTCGTCGATTTTCCCGACCCGGTCGGCCCGGTGACCAGGATCAGCCCTTGGTGCCGTTCGAGCAGCCTGTGCACCGACTCCGGCAGTCCGAGGAGCTCGAAGCCTGGAATTTCCAGCGGCAGCAATCGGAGGGCGGCGGCGAGCGAGTCGCGCTGGTAGTAGGCATTGGCTCGAATCCGCGCCTGGTTGCGCCACGTCATCGCGAAATCGACCTGCCGACGCTTCTGGAGCACCTTCCAGTCAGCGGTGTTGATGATCTCGCGCAATAGTCGCTCGGTGTCGGGCGGTGTCAGGGCGGGCTCGCCTGGATCGAGCAGCTCGAGCCGCCCATCCTTGCGGATGCGCGGCGGGCTGCCACAGCTCAGCAGCAGGTCGGACGCCTGGAGCTGGACGAGGCGCTCGATCACATCTTCGATGGCTCGCACTGATGCCACTTTATGACGTAGACGTCTGCACATCCAAGGTCGCTCTTGGAGCGATGGGGCGCCTGTGTCCCAGGCGGGGTCCACAATGTCCCCTTGTTGGCCGCCAAACGGACGCGGCGCGCACGGCGGGGCAGACGGACGCTCGGGACCTCACCTCAAGATCGGGGGACGCCAGGATAGCGTCCCGCTTTGTCCCAGCCCGATCAGGACGGCAGCCTCATGCGGCACCGGACCTTCCTTCATACGATGAGCTGGCCGATGGCCAAGTATGTCGAGATCCTGTTCCGCAACCGGCTGAGGTTCCTGATGCTGTTCGTTTTGCTGCCGGCTGAGCTGGCCGCTGCGTGCATCGTGCTGTTCCCTCATCAGACCGCGGTGAGCTCACTCTGGGTGGACACGCCCGCATATATCTCGATCTCGCCGGCGGCCTCCGGCTTGGACCAGTACCTCACACCGGCTCAGAACACGGTAGATTCGCTTAACCAGCTGCGCAGCACCGAATCTTTCGTGAATTCGTTGCAAACCAGCCTCGACGCGACCAACACGTTCCAGAATGCAGGCGAGCGCGATTCGGTGCTGTCGACCGTGACGGCCGACACGATCATCACAGCGAACGGTTCACATTTGGTGGTGCTCACCGACACCTGCCCCCGTCAGCCGATCTGCAGCAACGTGCTCACGTCGACCGAGCAGATCTATCACCAGTGGCTGGTCGACCAGCAGACGGCGCAGGCCAAGGTCGCCATCGACTTCTACAGCGGGCAGCTCGCTGACGCGCAGGCGAAACTGAGGAGCGACCAGAATGCGCTCGCCGCATACGTCGCCGCCCATCCGAGTGTCAGAGTGGCCAACGCGCCTCTTATCCCTCAGTTCGACCAGCTCATCCGGAGCGTGGACGGCGACACCCTCGTGGTCTCCGCGTTGCAACAGAAGCTCGACGACACCAAGCTGACCAATGCAGCTGTCGGGCAGCTGGACAGCACCGTCCTCAAGGTGGTCGACCCGCCAAGGAGCGTCGGTGGCCGGCTCAGCTCGCTGCCGCGAAAGCAGATGGCGATCGCGGCGATCGCCAGCCTGGCCTTGGCCGTCGTCGTGCTCGTGATCATGGCCTGGTCAGACCGCTCGGCACGCGAGTCGAAGGACATCGAGAGCCTCCTGCGAATCCCGGTGGTGGTCACGATTCAGGATCTGGCCCTCGCGGGGGCGGCGGATGGCTAGAGACATCAAGCCGCCGATGCAACTGGCCCAAGTCGTCGAGGCAACGCTGCATCCGCGTCCGCCGGCGCCGGGGTTTGCCGTGGCACGGCGCGAGCAGGCGCGCCCGATGACGTTGCCGCCGTGGTTCATCGACCGCTGCCGGCAGGCATACCTTTCGGTCTCATTCCCTGGCCCGCGCCGTGTCCTTGGCATCACTAGCGCCCTGCACGGGGAGGGCAAGACAACAGTCGCCCTCGGGATCGCTACTGCCCTCGCGGCCGACACGGGGGAACCCACTCTGCTGCTCGAATGCGACCTGGAAACCTCGTCGGACGAATTCTTCGGCCTGACGGGCGGTCCCGGCCTGAGCGACTGGCTCGAGGGCGAGCCGTCATTGCGAATCCTTCGCGTGCCCCCGCTTGCGAATATCTTCCTGATCCCGGCAGGCGGGGCGAGGCCGGATGCCGCACGCATCTTCTACAAATTGAGCCAGAGCACCGTTGTCGACGACCTGCAGCAGGAGTTCCCCAACGTGATCGTCGACCTCCCTCCATTGCTGAGCATCGCCTACAGCTCGCTGGCGGCCAAGGTCACCGAGCGGATCCTGCTGGTCGCACGGTACGGGACTACCCCGCTCGAGGCCCTGGAAAAGGCAGTCTTCCTCCTTGGACGCGAGCGCATCAGCGGAATCGTCCTCAACGGCCACACCTCGAGGACGCCGGGCTGGCTCCGCCGGCTCCTCTAGAAGCTGAAGGCCAATGGCATTCGTAGCTCTGCTCGGCTTCATCTTCGCGCTCGGGTTGGCCGGCCGAAGAGCCAATAGGCGTACGTACATTGCGATCGGCTTAGCTGCGGCGGCTGCCTCGGCGTGGGAGTACCTGGCTTGAGACGACCGATGAATCGCGGTCTCACGACGTTCGTTTCGGGGGCGCTTCTAGGGAGCTTGCTCGGTGGGCTAATCGGTGTCGGAGGCAGTGCGGAAGTGCTTATCCACCACCCTAATTTCGCCGCTCGGCTGCGGGCCGCGCTCACGCCCGCCCGGAACGTCCCGAGCATTCCACCTGGCAGCCTTGCCAATGTTGTCGTCCGCATCGATTTTTCTGCGTCGGGCAGCCCGATCAGCCCCTTCATCTACGGCGTTGCCAACGCGGACGAGGCTTCGCTACGAGCCCTTGGAGCGACCGTCGACCGTTGGGGTGGCGACCCCGCGACGCGGTACAACTGGGCTAACGGGCATGCCTGGAACGCAGCCCGGGATTGGGAGTTCCGCAACGGCAACTACGGCAATCCGCACGGGTCGGTTGCCAACGCATTCGTGGCCAGCGCAGTGGCGGCCGGAGCAGTGCCGCTGATCACAATCCCCAGCATCGGCTACGTCGCCAGAAACGACGACAACGGGACGCAGTCCGTCGGGGTCCCGGCCCAGGGTGGTCCTCCGGCTGCGCCCGGATCGTCCGCCATCGCCGGCTATGACCCAGCTGCCAACCGCAAGGTCACGAGCGTGCCATCTTTCGCGACCAAGCCTGGGCCGTTAACGCTGACCCCGCCGGCAGACTCTGCCGCCGTGTATCAGGACGAGTGGGTCCATCAGCTGGAGCAGAGGTTCGGAGCTGCGCCGAAAGGCGTCGGTTACTTCGCAATCGACAACGAACCGGACCTCTGGGCAGAGTTGCACACCGATGTGCATCCCGTCCGCATGAGCTACGCAGACATGCTCAGCAATTACGAGGAGTACGCCCTGGCCGTCAAGGCGCAGGACCCAAGCGCGCTGCTCCTCGGCCCAGACGTTTCCGGATGGACCGGGTACTTCTATTCCGGCCTCGACCGGGGAAGCGACAACTTCGCCACCCACGCCGACCGCGCGGCCCACGGAGGCCAGCCATTTCTGCCCTGGTGGCTCGGCCAGGTCGCCAAGGCGGACCACGCGCGCGGCACCCGTTCGCTCGATCTGCTCGACGTTCACTACTACCCTCAAGGCCAGGGTGTGTTCTCGAATGCGGCGGACCCGGCCACTCAAGCCCTTCGGATCAGGTCTGTGCGCTCACTGTTTGACCCCAACTACACGGACGAGTCGTGGATCGACACGCCGGTTGAGCTGATTCCCCGGCTGAAGCAGTGGGTTGCCCAGCAATATCCCGGCACCGGCCTTGCGATCAGCGAGTACAACTGGGGTGGCGAGAAGGACGCGAGCGGCGCCGTCGCCCTTGCTGAGGTGCTCGGCATCTACGGGCGTGAAGGTGTCTCCTTGGCGACCTACTGGACGTACCCCCCACCGGCCAGTCCCGCCGGCGCGGCGTTTCGGCTGTATCGCAACTTCGATGGCAAAGGAGCGACCTTTGGCGACATCTCGATTCCTTCGACCTCCGACCATGCGGGTATCGTCGCATTTGCATCGCGCCACTCCGACAGCCATGAGGTCGACGTGATCCTCATCAACGAGGCGGACAACCAAGCAGCCACCGTGCATCTGAACCTCGGAATCGGCGGAACCGGCGTTGCGACCCAGTTCCAGGTTGCTCCGGGCTCGTCCACGATCGCGAAGTCGCCGCTCGCTGATCCCTCTCAGCCGATCACGCTTCCGCCCTACTCGGTGACCCTAATCCAGGTGGTGCAGGGCTGATGGCTGCGGCCACCGGCATTCTCAGTAGGGTGCAACGCCCCGCGTCCGAACCCGATTTCTCCGCGCGGCGCCTTGCGGCGACCTTCTTTGTCATCGCCGGCGGTCTTTGCGCGCTGTTTGTCTTCTTGCCGGTCACCTTCGCACTGGCGCTCGCAGTCCCCGCGCTCGCCGTGTGGTTCTGGCGTGCTCCTGTTCGTGGCGTTTACCTGCTTACCGCGGCGGCCGCAATGATCGAGGTCTTCCCGCTCAGCTTCCCGGACTCGTTCACGGACCGCGTTAGCCTCTTCCAGAATCTCAGCAACTCTGCCGGCCTCAACGGTTTCAGCATGACTCCGGCCGAGATCCTGATGCTGACCGTGGCGTTGGTGGCAATCGCGCGAGCGAGTGCTGACCGACAGCTGCATTGGCCGGGCGGC
Organism: Candidatus Dormiibacterota bacterium; assembly: GCA_036569925.1. Taxonomy (GTDB): domain Bacteria; phylum Chloroflexota; class Dormibacteria; order Dormibacterales; family Dormibacteraceae; genus Palsa-872. The sequence goes on along the minus strand of DATCPU010000156.1, from coordinate 20,745 downwards.
CGCCTGGTCACCGCTTACTGCCTTTACGTCCTGGTCGTGCTGGGGGCAGAGGTCCACGGCCTGGTGGCAGGAGGTGACTTCAAGACCTCTCTATGGGAGATGCGACCTCAGGTCTACGGGTTCATCCTGTTCTTCATGGCCACGACGCTGGTCGTGGACCGCTCTCAACTGCAGCGGCTGGCCATCGTTTTTCTGCTCGCGGTCTCAGTTAAGGCGCTGGTGGGCGACTTTCGCTACTTTGTCACCCTACAGGGCAACGTGGGCCAACAGCTCGAAGTACTCGCCCACGAAGACTCCTACTTCCTGGGCATGTTCGTCACCGCCGGCCTCGCTGCCCTGATCTGGCTGAAGGATCGCCGGGTCCTGATTCCCATAGGCGTCATGTCGGCCCTGGCCGTGGTCGCCCTGCTTGCCAATAGCAGGCGCGCCGGCGTCGATGCCCTGGCGGCCTCTGTGGCGGTGATCGTGCTGCTTGCGTTTCGCTCCGAACCAGCGCTCCGAAAGCGCATCGCCTGGCTGTCGGTGGCCCTGCTGATCGCGGGAGCAGCCTTTGTCGGCTACGCGTGGGACAAGCAGTTCGGGATCCAAGCGCAGATCGTGCGGCCGATCAGGTCGCTGGTCGACCCAACCGCGCGTGATTTCAGCTCGGACCTGTACCGCACCGCCGAGACTGCCAACCTGCTCTACACCTTCCGTACCAGCCCACTCATCGGTGTGGGTTTCGGGAGCCCGTTTTACATCGTCTACCCGATGGCGGACATCTCGAAGCTCTACCCACTATGGAACGTGATCCCTCATAACTCTCTGATGTGGGTGGCGATGCGCATGGGAACGATCGGCTTCGTGGCGTTCTGGGGATTAATCGGACTTGCCGTGCTGGAAGGCTTTTACGTCCTCGATCGCCGACGCGACCCGCTCGTGCGGGCGATCGCCGCCTTCGCCATCGCTGCGATCGTCGCCGAGATCGCAGTCGGCTATGCGGACCTCCAGCTGGAGAGCTACCGCAACTTGATCTTCCTAGGCGTGTTGATCGGGATCCTCAACCGATTGCCTCAGCTGCCGGAGACTGAGATTGCATAGGTTCGGGTTCGTCCTCGAGCAGACGCTGGGCCACGTCGCACATGGCCTGAATATCGAGCGAGCGCTGGCGCGCGAGCCGGGTATCCAGCCGGCAGTGATCCGGGTCGACTTCTCCGACCCGGCGGGACTTCAACGCCTGCCCGGCCTGCGGACATGGTCATGGCGCGCGAGCGCGCATGCACGCGATGCGCTTCGGGAGCACCTGCGGCAAGGGCCACTCGATGCGATCTTCATTCACACGCAGGTGGCCGCGCTGCTGGCGACAGAAATCATGAAAGTGGTGCCGACCGTGGTCTCGCTGGACGCTACGCCAAAGCTGTTCGATCGCGAGGGAGAGGCATACGGACACCGGCGCGACCCGGAAATGGTCGAAATGGTGAAGCGGCGGTTGAACATGCGCGCCTTCGCGAGTGCGACACGGCTCGTGACGTGGTGCCAGTGGGCGGCCTACTCGCTGGTCGCGGACTATGGTGTTCCTCTCGAAAAGATCGACGTCATTCCGCCCGGCGTAGACCTCAACCTGTTCAGGCCATCGCTGCTGGGCAAACATTCAGAGCGTTTGCGTATCCTCTTCGTCGGCGGTCAGTTCGAACGAAAGGGCGGGCCTGAGCTGCTCGAGGCCGCCCGAAGCCTCGGCGATAATGTCGAGCTGGACATTGTCACGGGCTCGGACGTGCCGGTCATCCCGGCAGGCGTGCGGGCGCGCATTCACCGCGGACTGAAGCCGCAGTCCGAGGGGCTTGTCGCCCTCTACCGAGCGGCCGACATCTTCGTGCTCCCCTCGCGCGGGGACTGCATGCCGCAGGCGGTGATCGAGGCCATCGCATGCGGCCTTCCCGTGGTGGCGACTCGTGTGGGGGCGATCCCGGAGATGGTGACCGACGGCGTCAACGGATACCTGGTCCCCGCCCGGGAGCCGAGGGCTCTCGCGGAAGCTATCGGTGCGCTCGTGAAACACCCCGATCGCCGCCATCCGATGGGACGCCACAGCCGAGTGTTGGCACAGCAGACGTTCGACGCGGACCAGAACAATCGCCGAATCTTCGGGCTGCTGAAGCGGGTGGCCGCCGACCGGATTGCGGCCGCAAAGTCAGCGTGAAGGTGCATTCGTGGCCTTCGGTCTGACGGCCGCCGGCCGGGGGATGGCCGTCAGTCTTCGTCGTTATCCGCTCACGCACCGGCTGTGGGGATGGTGGCTGTCCCGCAAGTTCACCCGGGCCGGCTGGCTGGCTTGCGCGCCGGGTTTTCCAAAGCCCCGCGTACGCAATCTCGGCGGCGTGCTCGAGGCGGGCAACTGCCTTTTCTTTCCGGGAGTCCGCCTTGAAGTCGGCGAAACGGGGAGGCTTTCGATTGGAACGGGCACCTACCTCAACCGCGACACAGAGGTGATCGCGTGGAAGGAAGTGAGCATCGGACGCGACTGCATGATCGGTTGGGACGTGCTGATCATGGACACGGATCAGCACCCAATCCCGGACCGGGGACTCGATAACCGTCCGGTTCGGATCGGTGACCGAGTCTGGATCGGCGCGCGAGCCACTGTCTTGAAAGGGGTCAACATCGGCGACGACGCCGTGATCGGCGCCGGCGCCATCGTGACTCACGATGTGCCCGCGGGCGCAGTCGCCACCGGCCCTGCCGCGCAGGTTGTAAGAGTGCCCCCGGCTCGATCCGAGACTCCGGATACGTTCGCGAAGGCCTTTCGGAAGTGACGCGGACGCCTGCCCTGATGCTGGTGTCCGCCGCCGCCGATGTTCGGCTGAGGCGAGAGGTGGCTGAAGGCGAGCGCCCACGGCCCGAGTACCTGCTGCTCGAAGCGGACTACGGCGTCGAGCTGCTCGACTGGTCGCGTCTGCCTGGACCGGGTCGAGGCCGCAGCAGCTGGCGGTCCGTTGTCCACGTCGCAGCCGCCTTGCGCACCCTGGATCACCATGAAGTGGTGTTTTCCGATGGTGAGCATGTCGGTATCCCGCTTGCGCTAGCGCTTCGGGCGTTCGGGATCACGACGCCTCACCTCGTGATCGGCCACCACCTGAGCACGCGGGCCAAAGCCCCCCTGATCCGCAACCTTCGCGCCCACCAGGGCATGACTAGGATCCTCGTTCATTCCTCACGTCAGCGACAGCGGGCCCACCTAGAGCTGGGCATCCCCGCGGCCAAGCTCGACTTCGTGCCTTACTACGCGGACACGGAGTTCTGGTGCCCCACCGGCGCGGCGGAGGAGCCGCTTGTGGTGGCGGCCGGGCGAGAGCACAGGGACTACGCGACCCTGGCCGAGGCCTGCGGAGGCCTGCTGGAGGCACATGTGTTTGTCGCCGCGGGGAGCATTCACTCGCCGGCCGCCAGCAGCCGAAACCCGGTTGAATGGCCGAGCAACTTCGAACAGGGCTTCGCCGACTACCAGAAGCTTCGCGATTTGTACGCACGAGCGAGCGTCGTCGTGGTGCCTTTGGTCGAGACTGATTTTCAGGCCGGCGTCACCACCGTGCTCGAGGCAATGGCCATGGGTAAGGCAGTGGTCGTCTCGGCAACCAGGGGGCAGAACGGGGTCGTGCAGAACGGGCTGACCGGGATCACAGTGCCGCCGGGCGATGCCGCGCAACTTGGCGAGGTCGTCAACTATCTGCTCGAACGCCCCGACGAACGCAGGCGGCTGGGGTCGGCGGCGCGTGAAGCGGTTCTCGAGGGTTACAGTGTCGAGGCGTACGCGGGGCGCCTCGCCCAGCATTTGGCGGACCTGGCGCTTGCGAGTCGGGCCGCGGCGGCCTGAGTGCGCGCTAAGTAAGGCCCTACCCGGCGATTCTCAGGCGGGCTCCGGCCGGGCGCGGGTAGCCAGGCGCGACCGCAGCGCCGTCGCTGTGATCGGGACCAGCCAGATCGCGTCTGTCATGTATCGGCCCAACAGGCGCCGAGGCTCGCGCGCCATTCGGTACGCCCACTCAAGGCCGGCGTCCTGCATCCAGCGAGGCGCACGCCGGCTGCGACCGGCAATCAGGTCGAAGACGCAGCCGACGCCGACCGCGACGGCGACGTGCAGTTGGTCGCGATGCATGTCGATCCACTGCTCTTGTTTGGGGTGCCCAAGTGCCACCAGGAGCAGATTCGGTTTCGCCTCTTCGATGAGAGCGAGAATCTCGGCGTTGTTCATGTTTTGCACTGCGGCGCGCGGCGGCTCGTATGTACCGGCCACGACGAGGCCGGGGTAGAGCTCTCGGAGGCGAGCGCCGGCAACCACGGCCACACCCCCCTCGCCTCCCAGCAGGAAAACCCGCGTACCGGTTTTGGCAGCCTCGCCGAGGAGGGCCGGCACGAGGTCGGCTCCCGCCACCCTGGCCCGCATGTCGGCGCCGATCAGCCGGCCCAGCCAGACGACCGGAGCGCCATCGGCGATGTTCAGATCGCTGAGCTGGAAAATGCGCCGGACCTCCGGGTCGTTTTGGGCCCTGACGACGAAATCGAGATTGATGGTCGACACCTGGAATAGCCTCTGGCCAGCCAGAGCGGACCTCAGCCGGAAGAGCGCCGCTGACATATCCACGGTGTCGACGGGGACGCCGGCAATGTTGACCCGACGGCCTTCCCGGTGAGTGCTGTACCGATCCGATCGGTCCCAACGTGTGCTGTCAAACCCGTGTAGGAGGCGAACGTACGTCGATAGCTTCCAGACGAGAAATAGGGGCGCGCCGAGAACTACTCGCCAGACCGCCGCCGGCGCGCCTGCCGCGCGAAGGCCGATCACGACATAGGCTGGAATCGCGACCAGGGCGACAGCCCAGGGAGCCAGCGCCCAGGCCGGCGCCAGGTGGAACCCCACGACCGCGGCGACGAGCAGCGCACCCGCGGCGGTTGTCATGCACAAGAGGCCGAGAGGTGGCGTGGCCAGGTCGAGAGCGGCATCGAGCAGCTGAGGGTCCCGCGCTGCGATCGCCGTCGTTACGAGGTTCCAGAGCCGGGTCGCGACCACGTTGAAGCGTCCGCCCTCCCAGCGAAGGCGCTGACGGTCAACCCCCGCGCTTGTAGAAGGTCCGGGACCGGAGACATGGGCAGCCGGCGCGTAGCGCGGGCCGATGCCGGCCAATCGAAGGCGGATCGAGTATTCGAGGTCTTCGACTCCCGTGAACGCGTCCCACGGGTGAGCCTCGAGCACCGACCTTTCGAAGAGCATGCCGTTTCCCACCAGGTTGGCGGCCATACCCAGTCGGGCGCGACCGGAGAAACGCACGCGGTGGAACAACAGGAACCCTGCGGCGATCATCGCCGACCGCGGCGAGGCGGGGTCGATGATCACCGTGTAGTCGGCCTGGACCACTCGGTGTCCGGCCGCCAGCTCGTATTCGAGGGCGCTCAGGAGGTTTCCGTCGGCAATCGAGTCGGCGTCTACCACGACCACTGCGTCGGGTCGGTTTGGGCCCGCGAGCACCCGGTCCATCGCCCACCGCAACGCCTGGCCTTTGCCGCGGGCATCAGGCTGTTCGCGGACCATGACCTCCGCTCCCGCGGCGGCTGCGTTGGAGGCTGTGCGGTCTGAACAGTTGTCTGCAACCACGATCACGCGGTAGAGAGAGCGGGGATAGGACTGAGCGAGCAGCGACTCGACGCACCGCCCGATCAAGTCCTCCTCATCGTGGGCGGGGACCAAGACGGCAATTTGGTTTATGGAGTGGGCGCGACCATCGGCCGCTTTGCCGACACCAAACGAGCTCGCCAGGGCGAGCGTCAGCAGGTAAAGGCTGAAGACAGAGAAGGCGCCCCCGGCAAGCGCCAGAAGCACTCCCAACGCCAGGGTCAATACGCTCCCCGGCAATTGATGACCACCCAGACAGTCCGGAGCAGGATCTGCAGGTCCAGCAACAATGAAAGGTTGCGAACGTATTCGCGGTCGTACTCCATCCACAGGTCGAAGCCAACTTGAGACCGCCCGCGTATCTGCCAAAGGCAGGTGAGGCCCGGCTTGACACTCAGACGCACCGCGTCGCCCGGCCGGTACTGCTCAACCTCCCGTGGGAGCGGCGGCCGTGGTCCGACGAGGCTCATCTCTCCCTTGAGGACATTGATCAGCTGGGGCAGCTCATCCAGGCTCGTCCGCCTGAGGAAGGCCCCCACCCTGCTCACTCGCGGGTCGTTTCGCATCTTGAAGACCGGACCGTCGATCTCGTTTTGCACGAGGACCTCGGCGAGCCGTTGCTCGGCGTCCGTGTACATCGATCGGAACTTGTAGAAACGGAAGCTACGTCCGTGAATGCCGACGCGTTCCTGGACGAAAAGGGCCGGCCCCGGTGAGTCCAGCATGATGGCGACGGCGATGCCCAGCCAGATCGGCAGCGTGGCCACCAGGCCTAAGGTTGCCAGCACCACGTCCAGGAGACGCTTCAGCCTTTCTTCATAAACGAAACGCCGCCACCCCGAACTTCGGAGCGTGAATTGACCTTCAGTAAAAACGAACGGCTTGAAACCGGCTCTCTGCACCTTACCCTCGTAGCAAGGCTATGGGCGAGGCGTATGGCAGTTAAATGGGCAAATGCTTCCTGGTCACGGCAAGCCGCTAGGCGTCCGTGGGAAACTGTCCCAGTCGCTTGGGCGGTTAGCTAGGCTTGCGACCCGATGCAACCAGGGCGGCCATTAGGCTTATGCCGATGGCGACGCCGATCAGCAGACCAAGCACGAACTGCAGCACCGCGCCGACAGTCTAGGTCGGCTGGCGATTGGACGAGCGGGCTGGTCCCGGGGGGGTCATTTCGCGAAAGGTGCCGCGGCGTCCGGGAGGCCACCGAGCTCCTCGAGAGTGGAACGGGTTCGGGTAGCCATCGCATGCCCGCAAGCGCGGATGCGTCTCAACTGGCGCCGGACCAGCTTGTCGTGTAGAGCCGGATGGTCCGGGTCATGCTGTTGCAGCAAATGCCGACCATTGCGCAACATTGATTCGAACCGTTGCATTTCCTGAGTGAGTTGGGCCAGGGCGCCCACCAGGTCGTCACCCGGGCGATCCACAGATCGGGCCGGCACACGATCCAAGCTGCCGGCGGCGTTTCGTGTGCGGTTAAGACGATTAAGCTCTGAGGCTCTCGACACTCGTTCCACCACCATCCAGGCTACGCCGCCCAGTTTCGAACCGCCATCATGAATTTCCATACTGTGCTCATTGAAATCCATGGACGCAGGCAGGGAATCCACCGCTTGCGGGGCCGCCTCAGTTGATGCCAGAGGCCATAGGAAAGATGCATGCCGTCCCGCGGCAAGGCGCGCTGCCCGACCATTCTCGGCGCTCGCACCTGCCCGTGGCGCGCTGCGATCATGTGCCGATGGCTTCGTTCGGACCGACAGTTCGCAGGACGTCTGTCGCCGCGTTCGCCAGCATCATCGCTTTCGCACTGTTCACCGTTTGGTGGTTCGTCGACGGAGGCACACGTCTGGACGCGACGATGCTTCGCTTCACACACTGGCTGCTGCGCGGGTGGCTCGATGTGGTGATCAGCGCCACGTGGCCACTTGGTGAGCCGCAGTTCGGACTCGCGGTTGTAGCGATCATTGCGACGCTGTTGGCGGCTCGAAAAAAGTACCGCGCCGCGGCCTTGGTCGCCGGCGGCTTCTTGCTGCTTTCAGCGGTGGAGGTCGCGATCCTGTTCACATTGGCAGAGATCCGCCATGTCAGCCTGGGGGTTGACGCATTGGTCCACCTCTATCCCAGTGGTCACACCTCCCGCATACCGTTTCTCGGTACGGCAATCGCCGTCGCTGTCAGCCGTCGCGGGCGCGGATGGATCTTCATCATGACCGCGGCACTTGCGATCGCTGTGGCGCTAGATCGAACCGACTCGACGATCCAGACAGGCTCTGCGGTCATCGGCGGTCTGTTGATGGGCATCGCGGCATCTTTGTGCTTCGTCGCACTTTTCCAGGCCTGGGAGGCAAGGTACTGACGCCTGTCGCTAACGCAAAAGTCGGAGCGCCTCTCAACTCCCGCGCCGAACCGGCGTCTCAGGCTGAGGTGTGTGGGATTGAGAAGACCCTTCCGGCAGCCTTAAGGCTTGGCGAATAGTCGCTCAACCGCGCTCGAAGCCTCGCGCGTCTTCTAATAGTGGCGCCTGGCCATCGACTTGGCGCGCGGCAGGACGCGAGAGGCCAAGGGCTGCAGTTGCGGTAAGGGCCCGTCGATCGCGGAGTGCCCACAGTATCCGCCCAGCAACGAACTACATCATTCTCATAGTGGCGGGGATGGATGGGAATCGAACCCACCCAGGACGCCTCAGCAGCGCCCCGCAAACGGTTTTGAAGACCGCGGGAGGCACCAGCCTCCGATCATCCCCCAGCTCGAGAGCTAGGGTAACGCCCCCAAGAACTGAGCTAGACGAGCAGGGCCTCGAGCTTCGCCGTCAGGTCGCCTTTCATGTTCGGCCGGTATCCCACGCTTCGCTCTGCCGGCTTGCCGTCCTTGAAGATGATCACGGTCGGAATCGACATGATCCCGAGCGACATCGGGGTCGCCGGGTTTTCGTCGATGTCCATCTTCATGACCTTGACCTTGGTCCCGAGCTCTCCCTGGATCTGCTCGACGATCGGGGCGATCATGCGGCACGGCCCGCACCACGTCGCCCAGAAATCGACCAGCACCGGGATCTTCGACTTGAGGACTGAGGCCTCGAACTCGGCGTCGGTGACGGCCTGGATGTTTGACATTTAAGACCCCTTCTTGTCGGTGGAACCCGACTTGGACTCTGGCTTCGACTTTGGCTGCGACTCGGACTTGGGCTCGGCTTTGGTTTCCACCTTGGACTCTGACTTCGACTCCGATTTGGTTTCGGGCTTGCTCTCCGAGCTGCCCTCCGAAGACGACGCGGGTGCGACGCCGTTGCTCGACCCGGCTGACCCGTTGCCACTGCCCTTGTAGTCGGTCGTGTAGTACCCGCTGCCTTTGAAGATGATGCCGGCCGGATAGAGCATCTTGGACAGCTTGCCGCCGCATTTCGGGCACGTCGTCAGGGGCTGTTCTGTGATCCTCTGCTGGATCTCGAACTCGTGGCCGCAACTGCCACAGCGGTAACCGTAAGTCGGCATCTCTAGGGGTTCCTTACTATAGCCGCCGGTCTGGATCCAGCCTGTGGAAGACCATGCCGGATGGCGGCTTGGGGTAGAAGTACGTGCTCTTCTGTGGAAGTGTCTTGCCCTGTTGGGCCAGCTTCAAAACCTGGCGCAGGTCAGGCGGGCCCAGGAAGAACGCGGCAACGCCCACTCGGTCGTCAACCCAGCGCACCGCCTCTGCGGCGTCGCGAGTGTAAACGAGGAAATCCTCCGGATTCCGCTTGCCCAGGATGTTGTCTATCACCTGCCTATGTAACTCCACCAAGGGCACGTCCCCTTCCAATTCCAGCAACTGGAAGCGGTGGTCCTGGTAGGTGCCGGCGGCCACCCGGCCCGGGAGCGCCGAAAGCGTGGCCTCGAGCGACGGCATGTCCTCTCCCCCGACCACGGCGACCCCGGCTTTCAGCACCCGATGTGTGGGCAAAACTTCGAGGCCTGGATCGTCCAGGTCGGTGAGGAGGGCGAGCGTGAAGCGGGAAGCGGCGTCAGCATCTCCCCCGACCTCCTGGGAGTGGGCCAGCATCGTCTCGTACCGGTGATGGCCGTCGGCGATGAGCACGGGAAGATCGCTCATGGCGGCGTGAAGGGCCGAATGAAGGGCCGGGTCCGAAATCGTCCACAGATGATGCTTCGTGCCCTCAGGCCCCTCAAAGACGACCGCCGGAGCGCGCCTCGTGACCACATCCAGGATGTTCGACACGCCGGTGCTGCGCCCCTCGTATGTGAACCAGAGCGGCTCCAGGCTCACGTTGGTGGCGCGCAACAGGGCAAGGCGGTCTTCCTTCGGGCCGCGATGTGTCCGCTCGTGCGGCAGGACGACGCGGTCCTCGTACGGTTGGAGCCGCAGGGCGGCGATCAGGTCCCGGCGCCGCCGCCCCCCGAAGGCAACCTCATGGACGTACATCGAGGGTCCGTCCGGCTCCAGGATGCCGTCGCGGACCCACTTCTCGAACGTGGCGGCGGCAGCGACGTAGTCCGAGCCGGGCCGGATCAGGCGGATGACGTTGTACGGTGAAAGCGAACGGTATCGCTCGAGCTCAGCCTCTGGGATGACGTCATAGGGCGGCGAGACGAGACTGCTCGGATCGCCCGCCCGCCCGAGGTGATATCGAATTCCAGGGAACGCCCTGACGTCAGCCGTCGGAGACTCCGCGCAGCTCGACGTATCGCAGGTCGGACATCCCGTCCACCTCGCGCAGGCGCCTAAGCACGTCTGCGCCGACCTGGTCGTCGACGGCCAGGATCATCATCGCGTTGCCGCGCGGTCCGTCCCGCCCCACTTGCATGCTCGCGATGTTGACGTCGTGCTCTCCGAGTATCGTGCCGAAGCGGCCGACGACCCCCGGCCGGTCATGGTGGCGGCTGACCAGGAAGCGACCCTGAGGCACGAGGTCGACGCGGAAAAGATCGATGCGGACCGCGCGCAGCTCGCCCATCAGCACGGTGCCCGCGATCTCGTGGCCGTCGATTCTCAACGTGACCAAGCTGGTGTAGCTGCCGCGCGCCGCGCTGCGGCGCTCGACCAGCTTGACGCCGCGGCTCGATGCGATAAGGCGCGCGTTGACCTGGTTGATGCGGTCTTCGGTGAACGGCTGCAGGACACCTTTGATCGCCGCGGCCACCAGCAGATTGACGTCGTGCTCCGCGAGCTCGCCCTCGAAGTCCAGCTCGATCGCGCTGACGCGGCCACCGAACAGCTGCGAATAGAGCGCAGCCAAGCGCTCCGTCAGATCCGCGAAGGGACGGAGATAGGCCAGCTCTTCGGGCGGCAATGATGGCGCGTTGACCGCGTAGCGCGGCAGGTCTCCGGCGAGCACAGCAGCGACCTCTTCAGCGACATCGAAAGCCACCGACACCTGCGCCTCCAAGGTGGAGGCGGCAATGTGCGGAGTCGCGACAAAGTTGGGCAGCGTGAAGAGCGGGTGCTCACCCGGCGGCTCATTGACGAAAACGTCTGACGCGGCGCCGGCGAGGCGACCTGACTTGAGCGCGTCATACAGCGCGTCCTCGTCGACGATTCCCCCGCGGGACGTGTTGACCAGCCGGGCCGTCGGTTTCATCAGCGCAAGCTCGGCGGACCCTATGAGGTTGCGGTTGGCTTCGACGAGCGGCACGTGAATCGTCACGAAATCAGCGCGCTCCAGCAGCTCGTCGAGCTTGACGAGCTCGACGTTGAAGAGCTCCGCGCGCTCCACCGAAACGACAGGGTCGTAGGCGACCACCTCCATCTCCAGGCCGTGCGCCCGCTTGGCAACCTCAGAGCCGACATTGCCGAGCCCGATGACCCCAAGCGTCTTGCCTCGGATCTCGGTCCCCATGAACTTCGATTTGGTCCATTCGCCTCGCTTCGCTGAAGCGTCAGCCTGTGCAACCCAGCGCGCGACAGCGAACAGCAGCGCGATCGTGTGCTCGGCGGCTGCGACGATGTTGCCGCGTGGCGCATTGACGACGAGGATGCCCTTGCGCGTGGCCGCCTGCACGTCGATGTTGTCCACCCCAACTCCGGCACGACCCACCACGCGCAGCCGCCGACCGGCCTCGAGGATGGGCGCTGTCACCTTCGTCTCGCTGCGGACCACAAGCGCATCGAAGTCGGGGATGCGCTGAATAAGCTCTGCTTCCTGAAGCTTGCTCACGACGGTTACGTCACCCGCTCGACGCAGCCGCTCGAGGCCATCCTCGGCGATGGTGTCGGCAACCAGGATCCGGGGCAAGTCGCCTACCGGGTCGCGGCGGCGACGCCCTGCAGTGAAGAGGTGACCGCGGCCACACCCCGGCCATCGGATGGAGCGATATCGAGCTCCTCGAGCGCCTGCTCGATCGCCCACAAAACCTGGACGACGTCGCCGGCGCCGATCGCGCCAAGATGGCCGACGCGGATCATCTTTCCCGTCATCTTTCCCTGACCGCCCGCGATCACGACGCCGTACTTGTCGTTGAGGAGCTTGCGCAGGGCCGCGACGTCTAGACCCTGTGGTGGGGTGGCCGAGGTCACCGTGTTCGATCGATAGCCATCCTGCGCATAAAGTCGGAACCCAAGCGCTTCGAGGCCTGCTTGCGTGGCTCGAGCCAGGCGCGCATGGCGCTCATAAACAGCGTCGAGCCCCTCTTCCTCGAGCATGCGCAGGCCTTCCTGCACCGCAAAGACGACGCCGATCGCAGGGGTGAATGGAGTCATGCCTTTGTCCGCCCACGTTTTCGCTTCCGTCCAGTCGAAGTAGAAGCGCGGAGACCGCGCCTTCGCCTGCTGCGCCCACGCGCGGTCGCTGACGCTGACGAGCGCCAATCCCGGTGGCGCCATCCAGCCCTTCTGGGACCCGGTCACAGCAACGTCGACGCCCCACGCGTCGGTCTCGATGGCGATCGAGCTGATGGAGCTGACGCCATCGACCACCACAATGCGGCCCGCGTCCTGCGCGACGCGCGCCAGCGCCTGCAGCGGGTTGGTGAGACCGGTCGAAGTCTCGTTATGAGTGAGGAGGACGACCTTCGCTTTCGGGTGTCGGTCCAACACAGAGGCCAGGTCAGCCGCGTCGACCGGCTGTCCCCACTCGAACTCGAGGCGCACCACGTCGGCGCCGTAAGCGGCGGCGAGGGCGGCGAACCTCTCGCCGAAGTTGCCGCACAACGCAGCGATGACCTCGTCGCCCGGCGATACGAGGTTCGCGATCGAAGATTCAAGGCCACCCGTTCCGGAGCTCGTGAGCATCAAGAGGTCGTTGGACGTCTTGAACACGCGCTTGGCGCCGGCGGTGATCTCCGCCAGGATGTCCGCGAACTCCGGGCCGCGGTGATCGATCATCGGGCGATTCATGCTGCGTACGACACGCTCCGGGAGCTGCGTCGGGCCGGGGATCCGTAGCTGGGTCTGGAAGATCATTGGGCGCGCTCCGTTAAAGGATTGCGGCGGCGAGGTGAATTCTACCTGCGAATTGAGTCCGGGCCATGAGGCCCGGACCCAGGTTAATGCTGCTCGGTTGTGTAGGGAAGTAGCGCGATTGCACGGGCCCTCTCGAGCGCGCTGGTCAGCGGGCGCTGATGCCTGGCACACGTGCCGGTCACGCGGCGAGGGAGGATCTTGCCGCGGTCGCTGACGAAGCGCCGCAGGCGCGAGATCTCCTTGTAGTCGATGTGGTTGATCTTCTCGACGCAGAAGCTGCACACCTTGCGGTGCTGGCGCTTCGGACCTCCCCTCGACGAAGAGGAGCTTTCACGTGGTGGACGGTTTACTGCCATCGGTGTCTCCTAAAACGGAATGTCGTCCGGGTCGACGTCGCGCGGCGCGTCGTCCGGAGCGGGAATGTCGTCATGCGTTGCCGCGGGAGCGCCGTGAGCCACCCCGGCTCCGCCGCCCGAACCGCGCGGCTCGAGGAACTGAACATCGTTGGCGATGATCTCTGTGACACGTCGCTTCTGGCCGTCCTGGCCTTCCCACGAGCGGGTCTGGATTCGCCCTTCGATGTATACCAGCGCACCCTTGCGGGTGTACTGCGCAACTGTCTCGGCAAGGTTCCTCTTGCCGATGGGGTACGCCACGATGTTGTGGTAATCGGTGAACTCCTTGCGCTCGCCGTCCGGTCCTGTCGACCACCGGTTGGTGGCAATGCTGAAGTTGGTCACCGCCGTCCCGCTTGGCGTGTAGCGCATCTCAGGATCCTTGGTCAAACGGCCGATCAGCAGCGCTTTGTTGAGATTCGACATCTAGGCGTCCTCCACATCCGCACCATCCAATCGCTCCGCCGCGCCGCTTGACTCCGCAGCGACGGGTTCAAGGACGACCTCCGCAGGCGGCGGTGAAACGGGGGTCGGGGTCGGCTTGTCGGGCTTGCGCACGATCAAGTGTCGCAAAACCTCTTCGGTGATCTTGAGCTGAGCCTCGAGCTCGGGGATGCGCTCTTGACCGATCTGGAAGTCCTGGAGGATGTATGAGCCCTCCTTCTGATGCTTGACCTCATAGGCCAGCTTGCGCTTGCCCCAGACGTTGGTCCGCTCCAGCGAGCCGCCGGCTTTCTCGATGAGCGTGTTGACCCGCTTGACGATGTCCTGGACCTTGTCGTCTTCGAGGTCGGCACGAACGATGTAGAGAACTTCGTAATCCCGCAAACGGGACCTCCTTCCTATGGGTTCAGGCCCCGTATCGATCGACGGCGGTTGCCGCCGGCCGAGGCCAGAAAGGGTAGGTCGGTATTGTATCAGTCGAGTGAGCAACACCCGATCCAAGGCGGCCGTCCGTGGTGGTGCCAAGGTAAGACCAAAGTCAGGGCGCAGGCCGCCGGTGAAGGTGAAATCCGGACCCGAGCTGCCGCTGCTGCCGATTGCGGTCGGAGCCATCCTGGTCGTGGCGGCGGTCGTGCTGATCATCATCGCGGTCACCCAAGCGAAGGGAACGCCCGCGCCGGTACAGCCGAAAGCGAACGGGATTCCCTGCGACTCCCTGGAGCACACCCAGACCCACTACCACGTTGGTTTGCAGATCATCTACCAGGGCAATCAGCTGAATATCCCCAGCGACGTCGGCCGCCTGAGCACGTGCTTTTACTGGCTGCACGTGCATGCCGAGTCCCCAGGGATTATTCACATCGAGTCCCCAAATGGCCGCGTCTTCACACTTGGTGATTTCTTCAAGGTGTGGGCCGTTTCGAAGAACACGCCAGAGCCGCTCGATCCGACGCACGTGTCGTCTATCACCTTGACGGGAGACCAGAAGCTGGTGATCTACATCGACCATCAGAACGACAAGAAAGGCCCCCAGCTCTACACCGGCGACCCGGCGGCGATCCCCCTCACGAATGACCACGAGGTCATCACGATCGAGATCAGCCCGCCGACGGTGAACCCTCCGCCGAAGTTCACCTTCCAGTCCGGGCTCTGACCTCGAGAAGGATCCTGGCGGCTCGGTAGTGATCGAGCGCGTCGTGGCTGTTGGCGGCGCGCTGGGCCCTGTCGGCCAATCGCAGGTGAGCGAGCGCGGCGCTCTCTATGTCGCCTTCGCCGATCGGCAACACCTCGCCTCGCTGCAGCGAGCGCAAGCGCTGAAGCCGATGGGCGTCGCGCTGAGCGACGATGACCGGCTTTTCGGCTGAGAGCACTTCGGCCGCCTCTGCGTTACGCCCGAGCATGATCAATGCCTCCGCCTGGCAGAGTCGCGCGTCGGTGGCAACGGGCCAGTCGAACGATTCGACCACCGTGCCCAGCGCGGCGAGCGCGCGCCGGGCGTGGCCCCGTGCCACCAGCACGCGAGCCTTCTCGAGGGCGAGCTCGCGCTCCATGGCGGGCTGCCTGCCCTCCAGCAGGTAGTCGACCTCGGTGCCGAGGCGTCCGGCGATCACTCGGAGGACTCGGGTTGACGGCTGGCTCCGGCCAAGCTCGACCTGGTTGAGGAAGGCTCGGCTGAAATCGCCGCCGCTGACCTTGGCGAGGCTCATGCCGCGGTCCTGCCGGAGGCGCCGTATGCGCTGGCCGAGCGTCTCCACCCGAGGCATCGGGGCATCATACCCGATGTAAAGCGGGGGTTTACAACGCGGGGGGAGCGGGCGACCTCGGGGCCAGGACCCTTCGCAGGCGGCGGTCGTGGCGTGCGACGTGGTCGGCGAGGCGCAGGAAGGCCTCGCGCAGCGGGCTGGCCTCGGCCTCCTTGCTGGAAAGCTGCCAGCTGACGACGTCCAGGTCCCGCCATGGCGAGCCGGCGCGATCGCTGAAAGCCATGCGTACCCGATCGCCATCGGCCCACGCTTCGATGGCGGCTGAGCAGCGATCGGAGTGGTCGGTGCCGTCCTGCCATTCGCCCACCGCGATCGAAAGGATGGCCCGCGGCTCCAGGTCGCGATGGAAGTGGTCGAACAGGTCGGCCCTGTAGATGGCGATCGCGTCCTCATCCTCGTAAAGGACTCCGATGACGCTCTCGTACGGCGCACCGCACCTGGGGCAGACGCCGTCGGTGACCTGGTCGTCATGCTCGAGCCGCAATCCGGGTGCCACCAAAAGCCAACCGGCCTAAAGGTAGTCCTTGGGATCGAGGCTGCGTGTCAGGCTGGTGAAGTTTTCGAAGCCGCCGGCGGTGACCATTCCGGTGTCCTCGATGCGGACCCCGCCCAGGCCTAGCAGGTACAGTCCCGGCTCGACGGTCACCACATCGCCCTCCTCGAGGGTCTCGTCGCTGGGTCCCCGCAGGGATGGCGCCTCGTGCACGTCGAGCCCGACGCCATGGCCGGTGCTGTGGTTCATCTTCGGCCCGCTCTCCGGGCCCTCAAAACCCTTGGTGGTGGTCCCGTACCCGCGGTCGACCAGCACCTGGCACACAGCGCCATGGACGTCACGGCTGAGAATGCCGGCTCGGATGGACTCGATGCCGGCATCCAGCGCCTGGAGCGCGGACGCGTGCATGCGCCGGATCTCGTCGGGAATGTCGCCGACGACCACGGTCCTCGTGAGGTCGCCGTGGTAGTGGGTGGCCCGGCCAGATGGAAAGATGTCGATGATGACCGGCGCGTTCGCGCGTATCGGCCCCTCGCCGCGAAAGTGCGGCATTGCACATTCGGGCGATCCGGCCACGATCATGTCCGGGCAGCTGAAGCCCATCTCGCCGAGCAGGAGCTGAGCCCGTGCGTAGAGTCGCTCCGAGGTAAGCGGCCGGCCCTCCGACCAGAGGAGGCCGTCTTTGATTTCGGCCCGCGCCAGCTGGCGGACGACCTCCGTGACCGCCGCCTCGGCAGCGCGCTGTGCGTCGCGGATGAAGCCAGCCTCCTGCGCGGACTTGTGCCTGCGTTCCGCCTCAAAAAGCTTGTAGTCGATGTCGACCGCAACGCCGGCCGAACGGAGCTCTTCCAGATAGGCCGCCTGAAGTCGCGGAGACACCGTCGCCTCCTCGAGACCTTTCTCCCGCAACATCCGCGCGGCCAGGCGCGGCCAGGATGCGTACTCGCCGTGGTCGATGTAGCCGGCTTCGGCAAAACCGAGTTTGCGGGCTGTCCTGCTTTGAGCGCGCGCCCGGTCGATCTCAAGCGGGCTGGCCACCAGGACGTCGTCCCCTTCGGCAAAACGAATGTAGAGCCCGGTTTCAACCGGAAATCCTGTCGCGTAGGTGAAGTCCGCATCCGAGTCACCGCTGGGGATGAGAACGAGCGCTTTCACCGGCCGGCCCTCGAATGGCGTTGGATGGCGGTGGCAAATAAGGAGGCAATTGCCGCCGGCGCCTGGGAATCGACCTCCTCGGTCACCTGGGCGGCCAACTTTTTGGGCAGCTGGCTGTGGAGCAGCTCCAGCTGCTGCTCGTAGACCCGGATCAGCGAGCGCGGGGCAGACCGACCTTCCAAATTCAGGTTCTCCTGGACCTCATAGCCGCCGGTGTATGAGACCTCATAACCAAGGCCTTTAAGGTCGATCAGATCACGGCGCAGTGTACGTTCCGACACGCCTGCTCGCTGAGCGAGCTCGGCCGGGCTCAGCCCGGGCTCGGCGATGACATCGGCAAGAATGCGCAGCAGGCGAGCGAGACGGCGGGCGCGGTTCACGCCCCCAATGATCGAACTATTGCCAAGGGGAGCTCTAGGCCGGATTTACTCCGGCCGACACCAAAGCGTTCTTTGTCAAAGCGCTCCGGACGGTGTGCCACTCGGAGGGGGTACCGCGGGGGAGGCGAGCCTCACCCGCGCCGTTCTTATCCGATCTCTTCCCAAGAGGTCGCGTTGCCCTCAAACGGATCGGGCTCAGCCTCCTCCTGGTTGCCCACCTTCTGGTGGAACCTGCTCGCGATCATCTGGTACGCCATCGCTTTGGGGATGCCCAGCTTGGTCAGCGACTTGACCTCGTCGGCCATCACCTTGTCACGGGCAGCTTCGACGGCGGCCAGGACCTCTTCGATGGATGCCGTCTTCTTCTTCATAGGTATCAGATCATACCCAAGCCAACCGTCCCTTAATCCCCGGCCGGCCCGCCACCGGCAGTCCTTAAACTTAGCAATGCTGCCGGTCGGCGCTGAAGGTGCTGGGGGAGTGGATGGCTGCTGAGTTTGCGCCCGACAAGATCAGGAACGTCGTCCTGCTCGGACACTCGCACGACGGAAAGACATCTTTAGCCGAAGCGATGCTGTTCGCTTCTGGCGCTGTCCCCCGAATGGGCTCGACGGACCAGGCCACCGCAACCACCGATTTCGAGCCCGAGGAACACCACCGGAAGATCTCGATCAACCTCGGCGTGGCCTTCGTTGAGCACAACGGGTACAAGATCAACATCCTCGACGCCCCCGGCTTCTTCGACTTTGTCGGCCAGGTGCTCAGCGCCCTGAGGGTCGCTGAGGGGGCGGTCGTCGTAGTGGGCGCAGGCGGCCAGCTCCCGGTTGGCACTGAGGTCGCCTGGGAGTACTGCAACCGGACAAGCAAGCCCAGGATCGTGGTCGTCAACAAGCTTGACAAGGAGAACTCGGACTTCTTCGGGGTCGTCGCGGCGATGCGCGAACACCTCGTCCCCCGGCCTTTTCCGTTGCACCTTCCAATCGGCTCCGAGAAGGACTTTCGGGGCATCGTCGACCTCCTCCACCTGAAAGCATTCGTGACGACGCCTGACGGCAAGGGTGGTGAGGCGCCGATTCCCGAAGACATGAAAAAGCTGGTCGAGGAGACTCGCGGCCAGCTGATCGAGGCGGCGGCCGAAAGCGACGACGAGCTTCTCGAGAAATACCTCGACGCCGGAACTCTCAGCGAGGAGGAGATCCAGCGCGGGTTGCGCGAGGGGATCCTCGCGGGGAAGGTGGCGCCTGTGGTCTGCTGCTCGGCCACGAAGTTGCTGGGCGTGCGCACCCTGATGTCCACCATCTGCGAGCTGCTCCCGCCCGCGGAAGGCGAGCCCAACCAGCCCGCGAAGGCTTTTGTGTTCAGCACGGGCGGCGACCAGTTCGGACGGGTCACCTATTTCAAGGTTGCGGCCGGCACCGTGAAGGCGGACATGCACCTCGCCAATGTGAGTCGGGGCGGCGACGAGCGGTTGGCCCAGATCTTCTTTCCTCGAGGTAAGGAGCACGTCGCCACCACGGAGGTCAATGCAGGCGACATCGGCGCTGTGACCAAGCTGGCCCACACGCTCACCGGCGACACGCTAGGGGCCAAAGACGGCGGGGCCCTGCCGTTGCTGGATCTACCTGGCCCGGCCTATAGCGTCGCGATCACGCCCAAGGCTCGAGGCGACGAAGAGAAGATCTCGAGCGGGTTGGCGCGCCTGAGCGAAGAGGACCCGACCCTGCACGTCGAGCGGCTCGAGGAAACCCATCAGCTGGTGATCGCCGGCCTGGGCGACGTTCACCTGGACGTCACGCTGGAGAAGCTGAAGCGAAAGTACGGCGTGGAGGCGACGACCCAGACTCCGCGAGTCGCCTACCGCGAGACGGTGTCAGGGCACAGCCGCGCAGAGGGCCGCCACGTCAAGCAGTCTGGAGGCCACGGCCAGTACGGGATCTGTGTAATCGAGGTGACACCGACGAAGCGGGGCGAGGGCTTCGTCTGGGAGGACAAGATCTTCGGCGGCGCCATCCCGCAGAACTTCAGGGTCTCGGTACAGAAAGGGATCGTCGACAACATGAGCAAGGGTGTTGTCGCCGGCTACCCCATGGTGGACGTCAAGGTAACCCTGGTCGATGGCAAGTTCCACCAGGTCGACTCCAACGATATGGCCTTTCAGATCGCGGGCTCAATGGCCATTCGCAAAGCGTCACTCGATGCCGGGCCGGTCTTGCTCGAGCCAATCGTCGAAGCTGACATCCGCGTGCCTGAGAAGAATCTCGGCGCGATCATGTCGGATATCAACGGACGGCGCGGCAAGATCCTCGGTACCGAGCCCGACGATGGATATGAGAAGGTGCGGGCCACGGTGCCTGAGCACGAGATGCTGCGCTTCGCGCTCGATCTCCGCTCGATCACGCAGGGTCGCGGCAGCTTTCAGAAGAAGTTCTCACACTACGATGAGATGCCCGCACACCTTGCCAAAGCGATCATCGAAGAGTTTCAAAAGCAACACGAAGCAGCCAGCTGATTTCATGGCCGGCTCGAGCTGGATCGCCTGGTGAGCGCGCCCAGCGCTCACGACGTCTGCGTCATCGGCGGAGGGGTGACAGGAGCCGGCATCGCACGCGACCTCTCGCTGCGCGGCCTGTCGGTCCTGCTGCTGGAAAAAGGCGACTGGGGCGCGGGCACCAGCGGCTCATCGACCTGGATGATCCACGGCGGACCACGGTACCTCGAGTTCGATTGGGACACCACGCGCCGTTCCACACAGGACGCCGGCTACATCGTGACCATCGCGCGTCACATGGTCTATCGCGTCGCGTTCCTCATCCCGATCCTCCCGCATGACCGGAACAACATCGAGCGCATGGAGACGGCGATGGAGGTGTACGACCGCTTTCAGCCGCTGAAGAAGTCGAATCCGCACGTTCGCCTGAGCCCCGACGAGGCTCGCCAGGCCGAACCTGGCCTAACCAGGGATCTGGTCGGCGCGGTCACCCTTGAAGAATGGGGTGTCGACCCGCACCGCCTCGTGTTCGCCAACGTGCAGGATGCGGTTGCCAACGGTGCTAGGGCCTTGAACCACACCCGAGTGATC
>DATCPU010000155.1:0-14294 GCA_036569925.1 Candidatus Dormiibacterota bacterium | reverse complement strand
CTTCGCTAGAAGCGGGAAGTAGGCATGCGAACCGGAGCTCTGTAGATGCTGCGCTGCCGACCCGAAAAGGAGCTGGAAGGTGAGCAGGTGCCCTGCTTGAGAGCCCAAGATGCCAACCGCTCCCACGATCAGGGCCTGCCGCCGACCGATCATGGTTGGATCATAGAACTCAGCACCCGTGGGTAGAATTCGGAGCCCTCATGCGACCGCTCAATCTGGATCCTCCCTTCCGCTCGATGCCGAGCAGGCTCGCGCGGGTGTTGACGCGGCGCCGACTGAGCAGGATCGTGCTGCAACGATCAGCGCCCCTGCGCCATGTTCTGAGACGGCAGTCGTCGCTGGTTCCACGATCCCCCGAAGCTTTGTTTTCGTTTGCGGACTCGAACCTTGGGATCGCGCAGATCCCTGATGAGGTTCAGCGATTCCATGCTTTCCTGAAAGACAGGTCTCCCCGCGTGATCTGCGAGATCGGCACGTATTCGGGCGGCCACTTCTACATCCTCAGCCGCGCGCTGCCAACGATCACGAACCTGATCGGTGTCGATCTGCACGTTCGCAACAAAGCCTTTCTCCGTCGACTGGCGCCGCAAGGGATCGAGATCCACCTCATCGATGGCGACTCGGCCAGCGATCTGACGCGCGACGCGGTGAAGACCGTCCTGGGCGGCAAACCAATCGACGTTCTGTTCATCGATGGTGATCATCGATATAACGGTGTTCGCAAAGACTTCGTGAATTACCGCGGCCTGGTCAAGGAGGGTGGCGTGATCGCATTCCACGACATCGTCGAAGACCATTGGACTCGGTTCGGCCGGAAGACAACAGGCTGGACCGGCGACGTGCCAGTCTTCTGGAGGCAGCTCAAGCCGCTCGGCCAGAACTTCGAATTTGTCGCTGACCCAGAGCAGGATGGGCTGGGAATCGGCGTGTTGATCCACTCGGGCTCAATGCCCATACCTCCCGATCTCGCGAACTAAGGGAGGCGGAGTCTGTCTTTAAGGTGCTGTTGGCGCCAGGATCGCAGCTGTCGACTTTGAGCGTCTGATCACCAGCGCCAGCGCGCCGAGCAGCTCCGCGCGTTCGACGAACGTCGCCGGCACCACGTCCACGCACTCCGCGGCGGCGAGGACGGTGTAGCGGCGGATCGATTCTCGAATCGGTTGGAGCAGCAGGTCGCCGGAGCGGCTCAGCAGACCGCCGACGACTATGCGCTGCGGGTTGATCAGGTTGCAGAGACCCGCAACCGCGACCCCGATCTCCCGTCCCGCGTCCGAGATGGCGCGCCGGCAGCGGAGGTCGCCCTGGGCCGCAAGCTCGATGACGTGTGTCAACGAAACGCTCTCGCCATCGTCGCCTGACACGAGTCGAAGGATCGCCGGGCCCGAGGCGACGGTTTCAAGGCAGCCCCGGTTGCCGCAGTAGCAAAGCAGGCCGCTCTCGTTCAGCGTGGTGTGGCCGATCTCACCCGCCGTCCCGGACGCGCCGCGAAGCAGGCTGCCGTCAACCACCAGCCCCGCTCCAACTCCCGTCGCGACCTTGATGTAGGCGAAATTCATGCAGTCCCGACCAGAGCCCCAGGTGAGTTCCGCAAGCGCGCCGAGGTTGGCATCGTTCTCGATCTCGACCGGGAACCCCAAACGTTTTTCCATCTCGGCGGCGATCCGAAGGCCCAGCCAGCCCGGAAGGATCGTCGCCGACCCGACGGTGCCGCGCGCCCTGTCCACAGGCCCCGGGATGCCGATCCCGACGCCGATGACGTGCTTGCGGTGGATGCCGGCCTCCTCCAGAACCTCGACCGCCATTCGGGCGGCGGCATCGAGGGACTCTTCCGCGTTGTGGTCGACATCGAGCTCGCACCGGCGCTCCGCCAGCACGTTATGCGCGAGGTCGGCCAACGCAACCAGCACGTGGCTGTGGCCGAAGTCGATCCCGAGCACAGCGCTGGACGAGTCCTGCAAAACCAGCTGGACGCCAGGCCGCCCACCCCGGAGGTGCGGTTCCTTGACCTCGACCTCGAACACCAGGCTCGAGTCCTTCAGCTCGGCGACCAGGCTGGAGACCGTCGTCCGGGAGAGGCCCGTCGCACGGGCAATGTCAGCCTGGCTGGTTCGGCCCTGCGTGCGCAGGACGCCGATCACCCGCTCGCGATTGCGTTCCCGCAACCAGCCAAGCGTGCCGTCGCCCCCTTTGCCAGTCCTCGCTGCTCCGGCCACCCGAATGGCAATGATCGCAACCCCCGCGAGTTTGTCAAGAGCCCGAACAAGATATGGTGTCACGCCAACGATCTCTTGACAAAGGCCACGGCCTGAGGGATGCTCACCGCGGCGGAGCGTCCGCCAGGGCTGCTGAGTGGACCTGTTGCCGGCGCACTCTCGCCCCGGAAGAGCCGGGAAGAAGGCACAGGAAGCTAGCTACACCTTGAGGAGAGGCCCATGAATTTCAAGCGTTTGACATTGACCGCGAGCGCGAGCTTGATCGCGATCATCGCGACGGCATGTGGAGGCACCAACACGGCCACGAACTCGCCGGCCACGGCGACGGTCCCGTCGGACCTCAGCATCAGCTCCTTCACGCAGGACTTCTCTTACATGCCGAAGTTGAAGGACCTCGTGACCGCGGGCCACGGAATGGTCGGCGTGATCCTTCCCGACACGACCTCGTCGGTGCGCTATGTCGCATACGACCAGCCGTACCTGAAGCAGGCGTTCGACCAGGCCGGCTTCACCTCGTCGCAATACAAGATCGACAACGCGCAGGGCGTCGAGGCCCAGCAGCTGCAGATCGCGCAGGCTGACATCACCGCCGGGGCGACCGTGCTGATAATGGACCCGCTCAACAGCAGCGTCGGTTCGCAGATCCAGACCCTCGCAGCACAGAAAGGCGTCAAGATCATCAGCTACGACCGCGCCACCTTCACCGGCACCAACACCTACTACGTGAGCTTCGACAACGTCCAGGTGGGCAAGCTCATCGGACAGGGCTTCATGGACTGCGTCACCGCGTGGGGCGTCAAGAGCCCGAAGGTTTTCACACTCGACGGCGGTCAGAACTCTGACCCGAACGCCGTTGACTTCGCCAAGGGCTACAACTCGGTCGTCTGGGGCGACGAAGTCGCGCAGGAGACCGTCGGCAAGACCAACAGCGCCGGCATGACCCTGGTCGGCGAAAAGGTCGCCACGGACTGGAAGAATGACATCGGTGCCACGATCTTCCAGCAGGCTTACACGGGCAACAAGAACATCAACGCGACGATCGAGGCGAACGACGGCCTCGGCAACGCGGTGGTCCAGGTTCTCAAGCACAGCAACGTCAAGGCCAAGTCGGTCCCGACCACGGGCCAGGACGCATCGCTGGACGGCATGGTCAATGTGCTGACCGACTACCAGTGCGGCTCGGTCTACAAGGCCGTCTATCTCGAGGCCCAGGACGCAGTCGCCCTCGCCGCAGTGCTCCGCGCCGGAGCCACGCCTCCATCCGGTTTGGTCAACGGCCAGACCAGTCCTCCGTCAGGGGTTACGGGCAGTACGCAGCCGGCTTCCCTGCTCAAGCCCATGTGGGTCAACAAGGCCAACATGGAAGCGACGGTGATCAAGGACAAGTTCGTCGACGTCGCCACGCTCTGCAGCAAGGCCGGGGCCGCTGTCTGCACCGCCAACGGCATCTCGTAACCAGTCAAGTGACCGACGCCGCCGCAGCTCGCGGCGGCGTCATTTTTACCTTCGCGGTCCTCGATAATGCAGGGTGATATGGCCGCCGCCGCAAACGCACCGGTGACCACCGAGCCGCTGCTCAAGATCCGCGAGCTCGACAAGCACTTCGGTCCAGTCCAGGCGCTGTACCACGTCGACCTCGACCTCCCGTCCGGGAAGGTCACAGCGCTGTGCGGCGACAACGGCGCGGGCAAGTCCGTGCTCACCAAATGCATAGCTGGCATCTACCACCCGGACCACGGTCAGGTCTTCTGGGAGGGTCATCCGGTCCACGTCCGCAGCGCGCGCGACGCTTCCCGGCTGGGCATCGAGACCGTGTACCAGGACCTGGCGCTGGCGGACAACCTCGACATCGTGCAGAACATGTTCCTCGGCCGCGAGCGCGTCGGCTACGGCCTGCTCGATGAAGACAGCATGGAACGCGCCGCCGCCGAAACGCTGGCCAGCCTCCGCGTGACCACGGTCAGGTCGATCCGCCAACCTGTGGCATCGCTCTCGGGGGGCCAGCGCCAATCGGTGGCTGTCGCCAAAGCGGTGATGTGGAACTCGAAGCTCGTGATCATGGACGAGCCCACCGCAGCCCTTGGCGTCGTGCAGACCAGGCAAGTGCTCGACCTGATCAAGCGCCTGCGCGACCGCGGCCTCGCCGTGATGGTCATCTCGCACAACCTCACCGACGTTTTCGAGGTGGCCGACCGGATCGCGGTTCTCTATCTGGGTAGGCTGGTCGTCCAGGACGACGCCTCGAAGTTCGATCTGCAGACCATCGTCCAGTACATGACCACAGGAGGCACGAGCCGCAGCGGTGGCCCAAGCACCACAGAAAGCTGAGCTGCCCGAGGTCGCGCCCGACGAGGCGGCGGACCTAACTGCCGCACCGAATGCCGCCCTCGCGGAACTGCCGCCCGGGGTTGTAGCCCAGTCCCTGGGCGAATTCGTGCGGGCTTACATCGCACGGATCGGGGCCGGGGAAAGTGGTGTCCTCCCGGTCATCGCCGCCATGCTCGCGATCGTTGTCGTGTTCACAGTGATCAGCCCGAACAATGTCTTTCTCTCACCTGGCAACCTGGTCAACCTGTTTCAGCAGGCGGCGGTGTTCATGGTTCTCGCCATGGCCGAGGGCTTCGCGTTGGTCCTCGGTGAGATCGACCTGTCAGTCGGGTTCGTCGGCGCCATCGGCGCGGCGATCACAGTCCAGCTCGTCCAGCCCACCACCACCAACTGGCACTGGGTGCCGGCCATCCTCGCCGGCCTCGTTGCTTGCGCGGTGTTCGGCCTGGTTCAAGGCACGCTGATCACACGGCTGCGTCTTCCCTCCTTCATCGTCACGCTGGCCGGCTACCTCATCGCCAACGGCATCTTCCTGAAGATCCTTCTGCTCGGGCCATTCTCCGGTTATCCGAACCTGGCGGGCCAGAGCGACAGCCTGCAGGTGATCTATCACCTGATGTGGGGCACGATCGACCCGACGGTGTCCTGGATCGGCGCCGCAGTGGTGGTGGTCGGCCTTGGCTTGTTGATCTGGCTCAGCGACTCGCGCCGGCGCAAAAGCGGCCTGGTTGCGCCACCGGCGAGCCTTTCCCTCATCAAGATCGGCCTGATCGCCGTCGTCGCCATTGTCGTCGTGGCCATCTGCAACACCAACCGCGCCAACCTGGGAACCCTCGAGGGCGTGCCGTGGGTCATCCCGATCGTCCTCGGGGTGCTTGGCGCGTGGACCATCCTGCTGCAGCGAACGAAGTTCGGCCGTTATGTGTATGCGATCGGCGGCAATGCCGAGGCGGCACGGCGGGCAGGCGTCAACGTCTCGCTGATCCGCACGATTGGCTTTGGCCTCTGCTCGTTCACGGCCGGCCTGGCGATGCTGCTGTACGCGTCGTTACTGGGCGGGATGTCGAACAACGTTGGGGGCGGGCAGTACGTCCTCTATGCGGTCGCAGCAGCGGTCATCGGCGGCACCAGCCTGTTCGGGGGTAGGGGCAAGCCCATACACGGGGTGCTTGGCGGCCTCGTCATCGCCGGCATCTACAACGGCCTGTATCTGCTGCCCCAGCTTTCCTCCGTGGAGTGGCAGTACATCATCACCGGCCTGGTGCTCCTGGGCGCCGTCGTCATCGACGCGGTCTCCAGGCGGGGCGCGTCGTCGGGCAGCGTGACACGCGCCTGATCCAGTCAAATCCCCGGGGGGGCAGGGTCGCCGCTGCGCTCGTGCTGTCGGCACTGATAGTGGCGGCATGCGGCGGGGGCAGTGGCGTCACGCCAGGCAAAAAGATCGCGCTCCTGCTGCAGGACACCACGACCGCTCTCACCACCAGGGGCTATTTCCAGGACCTGATGACCAAGGTCTGCCCAAACTGCCAGGTCATATACAGCGCAGCGAAGACTGACGCCGAGCAGCAGACGCAGGCGGCCACCGCCATCAGCGGCGGAGCCAGCGTCATGGTCCTCGATCCCGTTCACGGCGCACCTGCGGCGGCGATCGTCGCCCAGGCCAAAGCCGCCAACATCCCCGTCGTCTCCTTCGACCGAATGGTCGCGAACACCGCGAATCTCACCTACTTCGTGTCGTTCGACAGCGAGGCGGTGGGTGGACTGATGGCCAACTCACTGATTACCGCTCTCGGCACGAAGGCCAAGCCCACCGTGGTCGAGATCGACGGCGACAGTGCCGATCCCGGCACCAAGACGTTCAAGGACGCTGCCCTCGCGGCACTGAACGGAAAGATCATTCCGGCGAAGCAGTACGACACGCCGGGCGGGACGGCGGCCAACGCCAAAGCCGAGATGGAGCAGGCGATGGCCGCGCTCAGTTACCGGGTGGATGGCGTGCTCGCTGCCAACGACAAGCTGGCCGGCGGAGCCATTGCCGCGATGAAGGGCAACATCCGGCCCTGGCCGCCGATCACTGGGCAGGGCGCCGAGCTGGCTGCCATCCAGCGCATCGTCACCGGCGACCAGTACATGACTGTCTACTCTCCGGTCAAGGCAGAGGCCGAGGCGGCCGCCCAGCTCGCGTACGACATCGCCTTCGGCATTACAGTGCCTCCTTCGATGAGCGGTGGCAAGACGGCCAACAATGGCAGTGCCGACGTCCCCGCGGTGCTGATCACGCCGGTGGTCGTGACGAAGGTCAATATCGAGGCGACCGTCGTCGCTGACGGCTACTGGACCGCTGACCAGATCTGTACGACCCAGTTCATCTCCGCGTGCGCGGCGGCGGGGATCGCTTAGCGGGCACCTCCCCGCCAGCGGGGAGGCCTTTTATCCCTTCGCCGACGGTGTTAGGGAATTGACTTTGGCGGGTAAAGATTGTCCTAATCATGGAAACCCCAAAGTCCGAGCTGCTCCCAGTCCTCCCCATGGACGACGTGGTCGTCCTCCCCCACATGTCGGTCACCCTCGCGGTCGACGGCGACAGCCAGAAGGCAGCGATCGAGGCCGCCCGCCAGGGCAACCGCCTGATCCTCCTGGTGCCCCGCATCGACGGTCAGTACGGCAAGATCGGCACCGTCGCCCGCCTGGGTGAGTCCGCCGAGCTTCCCACGGGAGCCGAGGCCTTCATCATCCGCGGCGAGTACCGCGCCCACCTGGGCAGCGGCCAGGCCGACATCGGCGGCGCCCTTTGGGTCAAGGCCGACCCCGCGCCGGACGGGGAGCCCTCCGAGAAGGCGACCGAGCTGGGCCGCGAATACCGCGCCATGCTCGAGAACCTGGTCGAGTCGCGAGGCGTCCCGCAGGTCATCCAGTTCCTGCGCGCTGCCAAGACTCCGAGCCACCTCTCAGACCTGGCCGGCTATTCGCCCGACCTGTCGATGGAGCAGAAGCTGGAGGTCCTCGAGACCCTCGACCTCGAGGAGCGCCTGGCCAAGCTCATCGGCTGGACCAAGCAGATCCTCGCCGACGCTTCGCTCAAGGAGAAGATCCGCAGCGACGTCAGCGAAGGCATGGAGAAGACCCAGCGTGAGTTCCTGCTCCGGCAGCAGCTCGAGGCAATCAAGAAGCAGCTCAACGAGGGCAGCACCGACGTGGTCTCGTCCTACCGCGAGCGTGTCGCCAAGGCCGAGATGCCGGAGAAGGTGTTGATCGAGGTGAACCGCGAGCTCGACCGCCTGGAGAGGACGAGCGAGCAGAACCCCGAGTACGGTTGGATTCGCACCTACCTCGACTGGATGCTGGACCTCCCGTGGAACATCCGGTCTGACGACAACTACGACCTGAACGAGGCGCGGCGAATCCTCGACGAGGACCACACCGGGCTGGGCGACGTCAAAGAGCGCATCATCGAGTTCCTCGCGGTCCGCAAGCTCCGCAAGGAGCGCGGCATGGAAGTGCTCGGGGGCCGCGGCTCTGGGGCCATCATCACGCTGGTCGGGCCTCCCGGCGTCGGCAAGACCTCGCTCGGCGAGTCGGTCGCACGCGCGCTGGGCCGGAAGTTCACCCGCATCTCTCTGGGCGGCATCCGCGACGAGGCTGACATTCGCGGCCACCGGCGCACCTATGTCGGCGCGCTTCCGGGCCGCATCGTGCGTGCACTGAAAGAGGCAGGCACCAAGAACCCGGTGATCATGCTGGACGAGATCGACAAGGTTGGCAACGATTGGAGGGGCGACCCTTCGTCCGCGCTGCTCGAGGTCCTCGACCCGGCGCAGAACAACACGTTCCGCGATCACTACCTCGAGGTCGACCTTGACCTTTCCGAAGTCCTGTTCATCCCGACCGCCAACGTGTCGGAGACGATTCCGGCGCCGCTGCTGGACCGCATGGAGCTGATCCGCCTGGATGGCTACACGGAAGAGGAGAAGGTCGCGATCGCGCGAGACCACCTGCTTCGGCGTCAGGTCAAGCAGGCCGGTTTGAACCCCGATGAGGTCACGGTCACCGATGAGGCGCTGATGAAGGTCATCACCGACCACACGCGAGAAGCGGGCGTGCGAAACCTCGAGCGCGAGCTCGGAAAGATGACACGCAAGGTGGCGACCAAGGTTGCCACCAAGGCGCTGACCCCGCCAGTCGCGATCACACCTGAGCGTGTGCGCGAGTTCCTGGGCAAGCCCAGGTTCGACAACGAGGTCGCGGCTCGCACCGCAGTGCCTGGCGTGGCCACTGGCCTCGCGGTGACTGGCGTCGGCGGCGATGTGCTCTTCGTCGAAGCGACGTCCACGAGCAACAACGGACACGGCGGCAACCTGACGCTGACCGGCCAGCTCGGAGACGTGATGAAGGAGTCGGCGATGATCGCACTGTCCTACGTGCGATCGCACAGCGAGCAGCTCGGCATCCCACTGGATGCCGCTGACAAGGCTTTCCACATCCACGTGCCCGAGGGCGCGGTGCCCAAGGACGGACCGTCGGCGGGCGTGACTATGACCACGGCCATCGTGAGCCTGCTCACGGGACGGCCGGTGCGCAGCACGGTCGGCATGACCGGCGAGGTCACGCTGCAGGGTTTGGTGCTGCCTATCGGCGGCGTCAAGCAGAAGGTGCTGGCGGCTCACCGCATGGGCCTGACCGAGGTCATCCTGCCGAAGCGCAACGAGAAGGACCTGGACGACGTGCCCGAGAGCGTGCGCAAGGCGATGACGTTCCACCTGGCGAGCCGTGTGGAAGAGGTGCTCGAGTTCGCGCTCGAGCGCCCGGCCCAGGCCAACATTCAGGCGGCCTGACCGATGGCAATCGAGAAGACGCCCATCGGGACGCGCGGCACCGAGATGCCCGGCGGCAAGCTGCTCCAGAAGGTGCTCGGGCCCCTCGCGAAAAGGCACATCGGCTCCTATCGCAAGACCGGCGGGACAGACCGGATGAGCAAGATGATGCCTTTCCCCGTCATCCTGCTCACCACGAAGGGTGCGAAGTCCGGCGCTGAGCGAATCGTTGCTTTGGGTGGGTTCCAGGAGGGCGACGACACCTGGCTCATCGTCGCTTCGAAGGGAGGGTCGAAGACTCACCCTGCCTGGCTCAACAACATGATCGCGCGCCCTGCCGACATCTGGCTCGAGGTGGGTAAACGGAAGATGAAGGTCCACGCCGAGTCGCTCAATGGCGCCGAGCGTGAGGAGGCATATCGCCGCGTCGCAGCGGTGGCGCCGCAGTATGGCGAGTACCCGAAGAAGACCGACCGCGTCATCCCAGTCATAAGGCTCAAAGCAGTCTCGGGTTCGTAGTGGCCGGCAGGCCCGCGCCCGAGGTCCTTGCCGGCGCGCAGACGATCGCGGTGGTCGGCGCGTCACGCGATCCCCGGAAGGCCGGTGGGTCGGTGCCCGAAGGGCTGCAGCGGCGCGGCTTTCGGATCATCCCCATCAATCCCTTTGCCGACGAGCTGTTTGGGGAGCGCGTTTATCGCACGCTCGCCGAGGTCCCGGACAAGGTCGACCTTGTCGACGTGTTCAGGCCCGCCGCGGACGCGCCCGAGATCGCGCGCCAGGCGGTGGCTATCGGCGCGAAGGCGCTGTGGCTGCAGCAGGACATCCGCTCGGACGAGGCACGGCGCATCGCAGAAGAGGCTGGCCTCGACTACGTCGAGGACGAGTGCACTGCCGTCGTGGCTTCGCTGTACCAGATCAAGAAGGACACGGCGGCCTAACCCAGGGCGCGGGCCGCGACACGACCATTCGAGCCCTTTTGGCTGTGCTTGTCGTCGGCAGGGCCACCATTCGTGCCCGAATGGTCGGTTTTTAGTGGGATAACCTTGGCGTCGTGGCTCCGCGCCGTCCCCACCACAGGCCCCGTGACCGGAGCGTCGAGTGCGAGCTGAAGTTTCGGGTCGCCGGACCGCGAGTGCACGCGCGAATTCGCGCCGCGCTGCGTAAGAGAGGCGCCAAGCCCGCGGGCAAGTACGACGAGGAGAACTACAGGTTCGATGGGCCGGGAAAGTCGACGCGTGGAACGACGCTGAGGCTGCGGGTCCTCAACGGCGGCCCGCATGGGGTGCTCACCGTCAAGGGGCCGGCGAAGTTTGTGGGCAAGGTCAAGGTGCGAGAGGAGACGGAAATCGACGTCAAGGACGTGCACGCGACCCTCGACCTGCTGGCGCAGCTCGGCTTCAACGTGGAGTTCACATATAACAAGAGGCGCGTGATGTGGACGCTGGATGGAGTGGTGAGCGTCACGCTCGACACGTTGGATTACGGCTGGTTCGTGGAGCTCGAGGGGCCTCTCGAGGTCCTCACGGCACACGCTCGCAGCCTGGGATTGAACCCGGACAAGGCGTTGAAGGACTCTTATTCAGTGCTCGCGCGAAAGCACCTGGCGAAAACCCAGACGCCGGCCCCGGCAGCTGACTAGGCCGTAGGTATTCGTGTAAGTTTTCGTGAAGTCCGCCGCGAGCGGTCGGGGGGCGAGGGATCGCGGTTGCTGACTTTGTTACGTCCCCCCGCGCATCGTGGCTGCATGGGGCTTCAGTGAGCATGGTTCTGGTCGTCGACGACGACCCGAGTACACGTTTTGTTCTGCGCATGATTCTCGAGACGGCGGGTCATCTCGTTACCGAGGCCGAGAATGGTGAGGCGGCTCTCGCACGTATGGGCCCCCGGCCGGACGTCGTGATGACGGACTTGATGATGCCGGTATTGGGCGGGAAGGAGCTGATCGAACGCCTTCGATCACAGCCAACAACCGCCTCGATTCGGATCGTCGTGGTGTCCGGCAGCCCTGCCGAGGCGCGAGCGCTTCATGCGGCAGGACTGATCGAGGCCTTCGTGATCAAGCCCTTTGACGCCATGGACCTCCTGAAGTGCATCGGGGGCGTGGCCGGAAAACTCAGCGCGGTCGGTGCGGAGGCCCTGGCGTCATGAGCAGAGAGTCAATCCGGATCGTGATCGTCCAGGATCAGAGGCTTGTCGCCGACGTATTGGAGGCCCTCCTCAGCCGGCAGCCAGGCATGGTGGTCGTCGCCAAGCTGAGCTCATTGTCTGAATCTGCCCAACGAATGGCGGCGCTGAACCCTGACATTGTGCTCCTCGACTATCGCGTTGACGACGAAGCCGCAGCTGCGGTGGTGAAGTCGATCTGCCAGGCGAATTCGGCGATCAGGGTGATCTTTCTAACGTCAGACCCGAACGACAGCGTCGTTCTGGCCGCCATCGACGCGGGAGCGTGCGCCGTCTTGCATCTGTCGATGGCTGCTGCTGAGGTGATCCAGGCCATCCGTATCGTCGCGGGTGGTGAGAGCCTCATCTCCCCACGCGACGTTGCAATGCTCCTTTCGGATCGTCGGAAATCCGATGGCATCCGCGACAAGTTCACAAACCGCGAGAGGGAAATCCTGACTTTGATCGGTGAGGGCGTTTCCAATCGCGCCATGGCGGGCCGGATGGGGATCAGCTACTTGACCGTGCGATCCCACGTGAGGAACGTGGCCACCAAGCTGGCGGCCCGCAGCAAGCTTCAGGTTCTTGTCCGCGCGCGTGAGCTCGACCTCGTCGACAGACGATCCACGTCGGTCGCGCGCCCTCGAGGCGTCGACACCTTCGACCGAAGGCAATCCGAGCTGCTGCTGCGGCTGAGCCAGATCAACCCCGAAGCGTTGGTGAGTGGGCTAACGGATCACTTGCCGCCGGCAGCTTGAGCACGTAGCTCTCAGCGTCGAAAGCACCCAACCCGCCATCTGGTCGCCAGGCAAGCGGGCCGACGTGCTCGAAGCCCAACTTGGTGGCCACGCGGCGACTTGCTGCGTTGTCGCGGCCGGCCCACAGCGTTAGCCGTTGTACGCCGAGCGCGCTTGGGGCCCATGCAATGAGCGTTCTGCACGCTTCGGTGGCCAGACCCCTGCCCGAGTGGTCAGTGCGGATCCAGTAGTGCAGCTCGGCTGAGCCATCGCCATCACGGTTGAGTCCCGCGACCCCAAGAACCTGGCCTGCGTGCTTGTCGATCACGCAGAAATGGAATTCGGAATCGTCATTCCAGTCCCGCTCGGAGGTGATGGTTTGTGCACGCGCACCTTCAAGAGTTGGATCGCGAGCCCACGGCATCCACGGCAGCAGCTCTGGACGCGAATCAATCGCAGCTCGAAAAAGCGATTCTGCGCGCCCCTCCCCGACGGGCTCGAGATTCAAGTGCTCCGTCTTCAGGACTTCGCGCGCAACTGGCACCAGCGAACCCTACGTTTTAGCTGGGCCCACCCACACGGTCTGGAGATTGGTGAACTCTCTGATTCCCGCCGCTGAAAGCTCACGGCCGTAGCCCGATCGCTTCACGCCGCCGAACGGCAGGCGCGCGTCTGAGGCCACCATCCCGTTGATGAACACAAGGCCCGCCTCTACCCGCTCGGCCATCATCTGGCCACGCTCGACGTCGCCCGTCCAGATGCTCGAGCCCAGGCCGAAGTCCGTGTCGTTGGCGACGCGCACCGCCTCTTCGGCATCACGCACGCGGATGACGGCAGCCACCGGGCCAAACGTCTCCTCGTTGTAGACGGGCATCCCGGGTTTCACGCCGGCCAGCACGGTCGGCTCGAAGAAGTTCCCACCATTGTTGATCCGATTGCCGCCGGCCAGGACCTTGGCGCCCTTGCTGATCGACTCCTTGACCTGCCGCTCGAGGTCATCGACGAGATCCGGCCTGGCGAGCGGCCCCACCTGGTTCGCGCGGTCCGTCGGGTCGCCCACCTTCAGCGCAGCGACCGCTTTGGCGAACAGCTCCTCGAACTCGTCGGCGATGGGTTCGGCGAGGATGAAGCGCTTGGCGGCGATGCAGCTCTGGCCGTTGTTCTGGTTGCGGGCGCGACACGCGACAGTCGCCGCCGTCTTGACGTCCGCGTCCTCGAGCACGATGAAGGGGTCCGAGCCGCCCAGCTCCAGCACCGACTTCTTCAACGCCTTGCCCGCGGCTGAGGCGACCAGCTCGCCGGCGGCCTCGGAACCGGTCAGCGTGACGCCGGCGATGCGCTTGTCGGCAATGATCCCGGCGATCGGCTTGGGACCGATGAGCAGAGTCTGGAAGACGCCCTTGGGGACTCCAGCCTCGCGAAACACATCCTCGATCGCCAAGGCGCACTGCGGCACGTTCGATGCATGTTTCAAGAGCATCACGTTGCCGGCCGCAAGCGCCGGCAGCCCAGCGCGGAAGGCCTGCCAGAAAGGAAAGTTCCACGGCATGACGGCGAGGATCACGCCCAGGGGTTGATACCTGATGTAGCTCTTGGTGGCGGTGCTCTCGATCGACTCGTCCGCCAGGAGGCGGCCGGCGTTGTCGGCGATCCAGGTGGCGGACCACGCGCATTTTTCGACCTCGGCCTCAGCCTCGACGATGGGTTTGCCCATCTCGGCCGTCATCAGCGCCGCAAAACGGGATTTCTCAGCCCTCAGCACCCCTGCGACAGAGCGCAATAGGGCAGTGCGCAGATCCATGCCGGCATCGCGCCAGGCGTGGCGGGAAGAGTAAGCGCGCTCCACGGCGGCTTCGATGCCCGCTGCGTCCAGCTCGGGAAAGGTGGCCAGCTCGTTGCCGTTCGAGGGGTCGATTGATTTCAGCATGAGCTCAGATTAATGCTCCCCGGCACTCCTGACGAGGACATCGCGGAAGGAAGCCCCTGGGTGGCCGGCACCCCGGACGCTGTGGCTTGTGACATTGCGACGGCATAATCGAGCC
>DATCPU010000154.1:0-10903 GCA_036569925.1 Candidatus Dormiibacterota bacterium | reverse complement strand
TCTCGAGAGGGGCTGCGTGAGCGCACGCATGCGCCGCCCGGCCTCGGCATCGACCTCCGCGAGCCGATCGAGAACCTTGTGTGTCAGTGCCACGCCGAAGCCATGGCTGGCGTCCTCGCCGAGGCGCTCGTGGAGGCTGACCTCAAACCCCGGTTGCATTGCAAGCAGGCGCGCGGCCAGCAGACCGCCCGGCCCGCCACCAATCACAGCGACGCGCACCGGACCCATCGTCGCGAGAGTCTAGGGGAGTTTCGACGCCTTCGTCAAATTCTCAACGCGGTCGTTGAACTCGCCGGCTGGATCGGCTATTCTCGCTGGCGAATGGAAACCAACGGGAAGCTAACAGTTCAGTCCGGGCCTCGGATGCGGAGGGCTCTGGTAGAAAGCGAGATTCTCGAGAAGGCTGCGCGCCTCTTCGCCCGGCAAGGGTTCGCCGCCACAAGCCTGGAACAGGTGGCATCTGAGCTCGGGCTCCAGCGTTCGTCCCTTTACCACTACTTCCCGGGAAAGGAAGACCTGTTGGGCCGCCTCGTCACCAGCCTGCTGACGCGCAGCGAGGCCGCCCTGGAGCGCATCCGCGGCGCCCGCGGCGATGATCCCGGCCCCAGGCTCGTGGTCATAGTCGAAGCGCTGCTGGAGCCGATTTTCGAGGCTCCAAATCGTTTCAAGCTGCTCCTGACCGCCCAGACCGAGCTTCCGCTGCCGCTCGAGAAGCGCTGGCACGATGTCCGGCAAGCACTTGTCGCCGAGGTGAGGGACGCGATCCGTGACGGCACCCGGAGCGGCAAGTTCCGGGTCGTAGACATCGACGCCGCCACATTCACGCTCCTGGGGATGTGCAACTGGGTCGCGTGGTGGCCGGCGACGCGGCGCCAAGACACGGCCGTGGTCGCCAACCAGATCGCCCAGGTCGCCGTCAGCGGGCTGGGACAACCGCCGCCCCCCGCGCACGGTGACTCGCCCAAGGACGCCATCGCGGCGATCAGAGCTCACCTCGAGCGGCTCGAGGCTCAGTTGAAAGGAGAGCAGGAACCATGACCTCGATCCACGTGACACGTTGGGGCTCATCCGGCCCCCAGGTCCTGATGATCCACGGCGGACCGCAGGGGGGGCCGGGTGGCGGGGCGCAGATCTTCGCTGCACAGCGCCCGCTCGCCGACCGCGGCTGGCAGCTCGTGCTGCCGGATCGACCGGGCCACGGACAGTCCCCGTCGCGGAGACCCGAGGACATGGAGGTGGACGGCGAGTGGGCGGCCGAAATGCTCGGCGCGAGCTCCCACCTGGTGGGACATTCATACGGCGCCCTAGTGGCCCTGGTTGCCGCGGCGCTTCGGCCGGATGCCGTGCGGTCACTCACTCTGATCGAGGCGCCTCTCATTGCGGCCGCCCCCGACCACCCGGACGTGAAGGCATTCGTCGAGGAACAGGTCCGGATTGATAGTTCCGATCTGGATCCGTTGCCCAAGCTGATTCAATTCAGCGCTCTGATCGGGATTCCCACCGACCTCCTTCCGCCACCGAGCATTGAACATCTGATCGCGATGGCCGAGGGCCTCGCCACCATGCGCTCACCAGGCGACTGGGACGGCGCGCGAGCGCTCGGCGCCGTGGCGACCGCCGGCATACCCACCCTCGCGATCAGTGGCGCCGGAGCTCCGGCATTCGGAGCCATGGCAGACGGGTTCGCGGCCGCAACCAAGGGTGAACACCGCGTCGTCAGCGCCGGCCACCACTTTCCGCAGCTGCTGGGCGCCGAGTTCAACGAGGTCCTTGACGCCTTCATGCGTCATGCGGATCAACGGGAGCGTTGAAAAAGCAACAGATACGTTGACAACGCAGGGAGTTGGCTGTACCTTCGCTACTTCCGACGGGTTCGTGGGTGATGGCAGATCGTCCGTCTGGTAGGGCGGGCGCTTTAGGAGGGAGTCATGGGCCGGCAAGCGATCGAACTGACGCATGAGGGATTCAGGATCGGAGGCATCGCAGCGCCATTCCAGAAGGGTGGTCCCCTGCTCGTTTGTATCCACGGCGGATCCTACACGTCGCGCTATTTCGACATCCCCGGCGCATCGCTTCTGGATCGTGCAGCTGCGAACGGAATCTCGGCGGTGGCGCTGGATCGACCAAGCTACGGCGAAAGCTCGGCCTTGAAGGGCGACGACATCACCTTCAGGCACAACGCCGAGCAACTGTCTGTGGCCGTTACCGAACTGTGGAAAGCCCATGGTCAGAATCACTCAGGCGTAGTACTGCTTGGACACTCGATGGGCGGCGCGATTGCAATGATCATGAGCAGCCAGCGCCAACCATGGCCTCTTCTCGGTTTGGTGATCAGCGGGATCGGCGACGCTTTGCCCCCCGGTGTAGCGGACGTCTGGCATTCAATGCCACCGGGTCAGCCGGTCACGCTCGCACCCGAGCAACGAGCTGCGTTCATGTTCGGACCAGAAGACACATTTGAACCCGGCGGTTTCACCGACCATCTGGCATCAGCCAGTGCCGTACCCGTCCAGGAGCTGCTCGAGGTGGTTGATCGTTGGCCCGGGGAGGCTCGCGAATTCGCTTCTAAGATCGAGGTGCCGGTGTACTACGGCGTTGCCGAGCACGAGAAACTGTGGGTCCTCAACGATAAGACCGTCAAGGAATTCGTCTCCGCGTTTTCGCGCGCACCGTACATCGAGTCTCATGTCGAGCGTGGAGCCGGTCATTGTTTGGACCACCACCGGGCCGGCGCGGGATTTCAGCTACGCGAGCTCGCGTTCGTGCTCGAAGTCTGATCAGGTGGCCGGGGCCGCAATCCCGAGCTATCCCCACGACCTCTTCACCGACGAGGTTCTGGTCGACCCCTACGAACACTACCGCGCTCTTCGCGCACTGGGTCCCCTGGTATGGCTGGAAGCTCACCAGATGTACGCGATCACGCGCTACGCGGAGGCCAAGGCCGCGCTGTCCGACCCGACCACTTACTGCTCGGGAAAAGGGGTCGGCCTCAACGACACCATCAACGGCCTCATGGCCGGCCGCAACCTCCTGATGACCGACGGCGAGCTGCACGCCCACCTTCGCAAGGTCCTCGGCAGCAGCATCACACCGCGAGCGCTCCGCCACATGGAGGACACGGTGGTCCGGCTGGCGGAAGAGCTCGTGGCAGGGCTCGTGCAGCTCGGCGCCTTTGACGCCGTGACCGACCTGGCCCGGGCGCTGCCGCTGAGCGTTGTCCCCGACCTGGTCGGGTGGCCGCACGAGGCCCGGGCGCACTTGCTCGAATGGGCGGGCGCGTCGTTCGACCTCCTGGGTCCGATGAACGACCGGGCGCGACAGGCGATCACAACAACCCAGGCCATGTTCCGCTTCGCGACCGAGACCGCCACCTCGGGCAACCTGCTGCCGGGCAGCGTCGGCGCGCGCCTCATAGAGGCCGGCCGGTCAGGCGAGCTCGAAGCTGATCGCGTGGCGCCGCTGATCATCG
Source organism: Candidatus Dormiibacterota bacterium (assembly GCA_036569925.1). Lineage (GTDB taxonomy): Bacteria > Chloroflexota > Dormibacteria > Dormibacterales > Dormibacteraceae > Palsa-872. The sequence goes on along the minus strand of DATCPU010000154.1, from coordinate 7,434 downwards.
GCTACCTGGTGCCGTCCCTCGACACGACGATCAGCGGGATTGCCGGCGCGGTCTGGCTCCTGGCGCGTCATCCCGACCAGTGGAACGTGCTGAGGTCTGATCCTGGACTAATCCCTAACACCTTCAACGAGGCGCTCCGGCTTGAATCGCCGATCCGCGTCTTTGGGCGGACGACTACGACGGCGACCCGAGTCGCCGCTCATGAGCTGCCGTGCGACGCTCGCCTGATGATCCTTTATGCGTGCGCCAACCGCGACGAGCGTCATTTCGAAAATCCCGACGCCTTCGACGTGAGGCGCCCAAACGCGGGCGACCAGATCGGCTTCGGCTTCGGCGTGCACGGCTGTGCCGGTCAGGGCCTGGCCCGGATGGAATCCCACGCGCTCCTGGGCGCATTGATAAGCCAGGTCGAGAGCATCCAGCTACATGACCGACCGATCCGCTCGTTGAACAACCTGATCCACGGATGGACCAGCCTGCCGGTCACCGTGGTTGGGATGCAGACCTAGGGCGATTCACATCGCCGGATCACAGCCGTATCACGCATTCCCGGAATCGGACGGATCTTAGGGGTCACGGGAGGACACGAAGGCACCTGCAGTTGAGTTCAGGAGGCCCACTGCGGAGTCGGCAGGACACTAGAGGACATGTAACCAAGACGGTTCGGGACCGTGAGGCCCCAGGTTCAAATCCCGGGCCCCCGACCAATTTCGAGTTCAAAGTCGGTGGCTTTCCGATTGGGGTCAGGTCTTCGCTGACCAGATGGTCGCCGCCGCCATCGTCGACCGCCTCCTCCACAACGCCACAGTGCTCAATATCCGCAGTCGCAGCTATCGCATGCGCGCTCACCAAGACCTGCCACCGAGCAAGAACGGGCGCTTATGACGTTGTCAAAAAACGAGGCTACAGAAAGACCCAGGACGTCCGGAACGCGGGCGCCGAATAACACAAGAACTTGCCGTCCGCACCCAAAGGAGGTGGTGCTAGAGTTCGCTGACCCCGGCACCGGACCTGCCAGTTTTTCGTTAGTGGGTTTGTTCAGATTTCACGAGCGCCAACAGGCCTGGGAAACAGGAGGTGATTGGACCAAATGTCACACGGCCGCCAGCCGACGCGTACGAGGAGCCTCTTCGACGGAACCTGGCGGCCTCACTACGAGCCTCCAGGGCCGGAAGCTTTGCCTGACGTCCTGTCGCTACGCGCCGGTATCTACGCCTGTGAGTCATGCCGTCCGCCGTACCGCGTCCGAGCCGATGGACGGGAGCACGCCGTGAAGGGCAACCCGCGTTTCGACGGGCTCGAGGTAACCGTGGTTGATGACCGGACGGTGCGCCTGGTGGGCCGCCGAGCCAAGGCGATGACCTACGAATCCACAATGGTTGTGGCCGCCGACGGCAGCGCCATGACGGAGACGCGGACAGCGGCCATGCAGGTCGGAGGCGCTTTCGTAGCGTTGAAGTCTTTCCGTCGAGGACGGCCACGACTCGTCATGTTCCGGATCTCTTCTGCCCGGGCGGGATCGATGTCCACAGGCGCGCACCTCGTCTCGGGCAGCTGGCGGGTGCTCGAGCTGGACCTCCTCAACCACGACGAGGACACGACCTACCGGTTGACCGCGGACAGCTTGACGATGTCCGATCGGTTGGGGCGGTCGTACTCGGCGACGCTCGACGGGGCGGTCGCGCCATATGTCGGCGACGTTCGGTTCACCGGCGTGTTCGTGCGGCAGATCGACGAGCGGACGATCGAGGAGTCGAATCTCAACGGCGACGAGGTCCTGCAGGTAACGACCTGGCGGGTTGGTTCGGACGGCCGGACGATGCACGTCCGGTTCGACGACCGCCACGGCCATGTCATGGAGCAGACGGGCTACAAGTGTTGCCGACGCGGATGACAGCACCGGCGGCCAAACTCCGCGGGGCGGAATGTGGGGACGCCGGCGGCTGACCGGCTTTGCCGCAGGGCATCGGGCAAGGACCGACTGGTGGCTATCACCATCGAGGCTTTAGGTGAAGTGCTCGCGACTCAGGAGCAGTCGGAACGAGCCCTTCGATTTAGGGGGCGCTGCGACTGCTCTCAAGGACAAGATGGCGTCTACCTCGACAGACATTCCATGTAGTAGTTCATGTAGTAATCCAGGCGGCTGTGGTGGACGAAATTGGCTTGAAACTGCTGCTGAGTCGTCGGAATGAACCCAAAACCCGCGAAAACGGTCTCGGTGGACGAGACCGCCTAGATTTCGGGACCGTGAGGCCCCGGGTTCAAATCCCGGGCCCCCGACCATTTTCGTATTCAAAATCGACGATTTCCAAGGTGGTTTGGAGTCAGCTGCACACCGCCGTATCACAATTTCCTGAAGAGCAGCGAAACCGGGGCGGTATAAACGGCGTCCGTCGCGGGCAATGTGAGATCACGCGACTGGGAATCGTTGGGTAGGCAGCGTCCCAAGCCGGCGGACGCACGGAGTAGGACCGTGAGGCACCTGGGTTCGAGAATCAAAGGCGCTGTCCACGCCGGTGTGCTGCCGACGCACAGGTCAGGACCGTGAGGCCCGCGATCGACTCAGGTTCGGGTACCAGTACGGACAGCTTAGCTAACCTCGGAGCGACTAACTGACCTCGCCTGCGCTGGCGACGACCGGGTCGAGGCGTGCTGCGCGCCATGCCGGTAACACGCCGGCCACCGCACCCAGCGCCGTGCCGAAGCCGATCGCGAGGATGGTGAGGCTGGGGGTGATGAGAAACAGCGTCGACTGGCCGGGTTGCGTCGATGCGTTGGCCAGGATGGTGATCAATGCGCCGAGGCCATAGCCGATCACGCCGCCGAGGAAGCCAATCAGCGTCGCCTCGGCAAGGAACTCTCCCATGATCTTGAGCGTGCTCACCCCGGCGGCCTTCTTGAGGCCAATCTCTCTCGCGCGTTCCGCCACCGCCATGAACATCGTCTTGACAACTGACAAGCCGCCGATGATCAAGGCCAGGAGTGCAGCTGCCGCGGTGATGGCGGTGAAGATCGCACCGCCCTGCTTGAAGCTGTTGACGAGATCGCTTGGTTTCGATGCCGTGACACCGGGAACCTGGCCGTTGATCCGGTCGGCGATCTTGTCGAGCTCGTTGATGGACGTCCCGGACTTGGCGTAGACGTCGATGCGTTTGACGAGGTTCGTCACGTCGATCGCATCGCGCGCCGCGGCGGGCAGGCTGTCCTTCAGAAGCATCTGGCCGTCGGTGATGTTGATGTACGCAAATGCATCTGGCGCGGTGCGCGTCATGTTGAGGATCCCGACGACCTTGAAGGTGTGGTTGACGAAGTCTGGCGTGGCATCGCGCGGCCTCACCGGTAGCTCGAAGGTGTCGCCGATCTTCTTGTTGAACTCCTTGTCGATCATTGACCCGAGCACGACCTCACCGCTGGAGTCGGCGTCGATCGCGTGGCCCTGCGCGTAGGTCGTCTTCAGGGTGCTCCATGCCGCTTCGGTGGGATCGCTGGCGACGATCGTGTCAGGGATGCCGAAGCTGACCACGCTAACCGCACCGGGCTTGGCCGGGAAGTCATAAGTCGGAAAGGCAGCAGCGACACTCGGCACCTTGCGAATCTCATCGATCTTGGTCAGCGGCAGGAGCGAGGCGGTCTGTCCCGTCGAGGGACCGACCTGCACGTCAGCCCCGTAGTACTGGATGCGTCCGTCCAGCAGCGCGTTGAAGTTTTCGACCAGCGCGCCCGTGGTGGTGAGCGCCAGGACGCCTATGACGATGCCGGCGATGGCCAGAAAGCTCCGAAGCTTGTGGCGAGAGAGGTTGCGGACGATCTCCATTGCGTTTCCTTGGCTTTGGCCCACGCTGCTCCGAGGGACCAGGCGCGGCCCGGTCCCTCAGATCGACGTGCTTCTACCTAGCTCGCCTTGTCGGCGAATTCGTTGGTGTAGGTCTCGCTCAGGTTGGCTGACTTGCCCTTGTAACTCGCCACGAACTGCTGCTGAATCTTCTGGACGGTCTCCGGGCCACCCGCCGGCATCTTGCAGTCGGTACCGAAGATTCCCAGCTGGCTCTGCAGGTCCGCGATGTAAGAGTTCTTGTCGCCCGCGTAGTAATCGGCCGGCATCTTGTCCGCGATCTCGGCTGCGGTGTGAGAGTGAATGAACTGCAGCGTCTTGACATAGGCGTTGACCAGCCGCTGCGCGACGTCCTTGTTGCTGTTGACCCAATCGTTCTTGGCAAAGATGCCGATGAACGGGTAGTCGCCGCCAAGGGCCGCGCGTGTGTCGGCCGGCGTGAGGAGGCTGACGAGGATTTTGCCCTTGCCGCTGTTGACCAATCGCGAGATAGTGGGGTAGGTGGTCATCCCGGCGGCGATCTTATGCTGCTGGATCGCCGCGATGAAGGTGTCGCCTGCGCCGACGGCGACGTACTGGGACTTGGTCGGATCGAGCCCGGCGGTGCCTAGGATGGCCTGGGTCAGAACCTGCGTACCGGAACCGAGGTCCGTCACGCCCAGGTTCTTGCCGCCGAGGTCCTTCGGCGTCGAGATATTGCTCAGCGAGGAATCGACAACCTCCGCCTCACCCGGAGCGATACCGAACTGGCAGATGGTCTCGATCTTCTTGCCCGAGGTGTTGAGCACCATCGGGTGCACGTAAGCCCCTGAGCCCGCGTCGACGTTGCCGGCGACGACCTCTTCCTCAGAGGCCTGGCCCGAGCCTTCGTCGATGAGCGTCACATCCAGGTTCTCGGCTTTGAAATAGCCCAGCTGCTGGGCCAACATGTTCGGCAGGTAGATTTGCTTGTTGAGGCCTCCGACCATGATCTTTATCGACGTGAGACCACCGCTGGTCGTGCCAGGGGTGCTTGTACCGCCACAGGCGGCCACCATTGCGAGCACCGCAATTGCCGTGAAAAGCCGTCGACTAAGCCTGCCCATACACCGGTCCTCCTTCAAATCCTTGTCTCTGTGGCGACCGGCGGCCGCCACTTGATCAAGCGGTTCTCGAGCGCTGTGATCAACGCTTCTGCCACCAGCGCCATGGCAGCAAGCAACGCCATGCCGGCGAACACGCCGGCGGTGTCGAAGTTGTTCTTCGCCGAATAGATCAATTCGCCAAGGCCCTGGGTCGCGCCGAAAAGCTCTCCCACCACTGCTCCGACCAACGCCAGCCCGAAGCTCGTGTGAAGGCTGGCGACGATCCACGAGAGCGCGGACGGGATGAGGATCTCAGTCGTCAGCTGGCGATCCCTCGCGCCGAGGATGCGAGCGTTGGCGATGAGGTTGCGGTCCACCTCGCGAACGCCCTGAAACGCGTTGAAGAACACAACGAAGAAGACCAGTACAGCGGCGGTCGCGATCTTCGCCCTGATGTCGAGACCGAGCGCAACTGCGAACAGTGCCCCGAGGACCACACGGGGAATGGCGTTGGCGCCTTTGATGTACACGCCGAGCACGTCCGACAGCAGCCGGCTGCGGCCGAGCGCAACGCCGAAGATGACGCCCAGGATCGATCCCACGACGAAGCCGCCGACGGTCTCCTCCATCGTGACCAGGACCTGGTCCCAAAGCGGTCCAAGGTCGGTTCCCTGCGTGATCCAGAGCCAGAGCTTGGCGGCGATCGCGGAAGGCTGCGACCAGAAGAAGACGTCGACCCAACCGAGCCGCGTGGTGAGCTCCCAGCTTCCGAGGATCACAACGCCGACCAGGACACGGAGCCCGTTAACGGTCAGCCGCCTGCGCCGCGCGTCGCGCTTGCGCCTTTCGGCTAGATCCGAAACCGGCACCCCGGCCTGATCGGTGCGGGCGCTCATGTGGACGCTAAGCCGCGCCGCTGCGCTTCTGACGTTCATAGCTCACCAGCACCTCGTCTTTGAGGTCCTTCCATATCTCTTCGTAGATCTCCGCGAAGCGCGGTTGGAAGCGAATTTCGGCGACGTTGCGCGGCCGCGGCAGGTCGACCTTGTACGTGCTCTTGACCGTGCCGGGTCCGGCTGTGATGACGAAGACCCGGTCGCTGAGCGAGATCGCCTCCTCGAGGTCATGAGTCACGAACACGACCGATGCGGAGCTCGCCGCCCAAAGGGCAAGCAGCTCGTTCTCCATCAGAGCGCGCGTCTGTACGTCGAGGGCGCTGAAAGGTTCGTCCATCAAAAGGATGCGAGGGCCGTTGATCAGGCTTTGGGCCAGGGCGACCCGCTTACGCATGCCGCCCGAGAGCTGGTAGGGGTAGCGATCCTCGAAACCGGACAGTCCCACCCGGGAGATCCAATCCCGCGCCCGCTCTCGTGCGTCGCGGTTCGAGGTGCCCTTGTACCTCGGTCCAGCGGCGACGTTCTCGAGGACTGTCTTCCATGGAAAGACCGCATCGGCCTGGAACACGTAGCCGATGCCGTCCTCGATTCCGTTAACGGGCTTGCCGAACACATCGACCTCGCCTTCGCTGGCGGGCTCGAGGCCGGAGATCAAGGCGAGCGTGGTCGACTTGCCACAACCTGTCGGCCCGACAACGGCACAGAACTCGCCCGGCTCGACCGCCATGTCGAGATCCCGCAACGCCGTGTGGATCGCACCCGACGGCGTGAGGAAGCGTTTCGTAACGCCGCGGAGCTCGATGGCGGGGGCCATAGCTGCTGAGGGTGGGTCCCCTGAGCGCTGCACGCAATCCATGCGGTCGTTGTGGCCGTTTTGGTCGTTTTGGTCGCCGCGCGAGTCACGGCGACGTAATAGGATCACCAGGGAACGATTCGGTGAAAAGACGGCTCCCGCTCGCCTACCAGATCCTGGTTTTCCAGGTTGCCATCATCTTGTTGTCGGCGCTGATGGGAACCGCGGCTGCCGTCTGGCAGGCGGGCCAGGAGCTCGACCACCAGTACGAGCAGCGTTCGCTCGCGATCGCCGAATCGGTCGCCTCCAACAGCGCGATTCAACAAGCACTGCTCAGCGGCGACTCCAACGGTCTGATCCAGGAGTCGGCGGAGTCGGTCCGCAGATCGACCGGAGCGACCTACGTCGTCATCACCGACCGCGATGGCATCCGTTACTCGCACACAAATCCCGCCCTGATCGGCAAGCCCGTGGATGAAAGCCCAGGCGCGGTGCTCGAAGGCAACACATGGGTCGGCGTGCAGCAAGGCACTCTCGGCGTCTCGGCGCGTGGCAAAGCGCCAATCTTCCACGGCGAAGGCGTGATCGGCATGGTCTCGGTCGGCTTCCTGGAAACCGCCGTCTTCAACCAGCTCCTTCGGGAACTGCCCGGGTTCGCAGTGACTGTGCTGCTTGCGCTTGGCCTCGGCGTCGCTGGCTCTATGGTGCTTGCATCCCGTCTCAAGCGCCAGACGTTCGGACTCGAGCCGTACGAGATCGCGGGGCTGCTGGAGGAACGGGAAGCCAGCTTGCAGGGGATACACGAGGGCGCCATTGCCACGGATCGGGATGGAACCATCACGCTCGCGA
>DATCPU010000153.1:0-1794 GCA_036569925.1 Candidatus Dormiibacterota bacterium | reverse complement strand
GCCCAGCCGGTCACGATCGAGTGGTGGCACATCACGACCGGCGACCCGGGCAAGTCCGTCTTCCAGGGCATCGCCGACGCCTACACGAAGCTCCATCCAAACGTGACGATCCATATCACGATCCTGGAGAACGAGGCCTTCAAGACCAAGCTGGCGACCTCGATCCAGTCGGGCCAGATCCCCGACCTGTTCCAGTCATGGGGCGGCGGGATCATGGCCGCCCAGGCCGATGCCGGGGCGCTCAAGGACATCACCGCCGATGTCGCGTCCTGGAAGGACACGATCAATCCCGGCGCCCTCAGCATCTACCAGTACAAGGGCAAGCAATACGGCATCCCGTGGGACATGGGCATGATCGGGGTCTGGTACAACAAGGCCCTCTTCACCAAGGCTGGGATCAGCGCTCCGCCCGCCACCTGGGAGGACTTCCTGGCCGACGTGGGCAAGCTCAAGGCGGCCGGCATCGTGCCGCTGGCCATCGCCGGCAAGGACATGTGGCCGTCGATGCACCTGTGGACCTACCTCGCCCTGCGCAGCGGCGGCAGTGCCGCGCTGACCTCGATGGTCCAGACTGGCAACTGGAATGCCGACGCCTGCACGGCCGCCGGTGACCAGGTGGTCAAGCTCAACGCCCTCGATCCGTACCAGGCGGGCTTCAAGGGCGCCACGTATGACAATGAGGCTGCGGCGGTCGGCAACGCCAAGGCGGCCATGGAAGTCATGGGCCAGTGGGCACCAGGTGTCGAGGCCAATGACAGCACCAGCAAGAAGGGCATCGGGACCGACCTCGGCTGGTTCCCGTTCCCGACGGTCACCGGCGGGGCAGGGGCTCCAACCGATGGGGTCGGTGGCGGCAACGGCATTGCCGTGGGCAAGAACGCCTCGCCCGAGGCGCTCGACTTCCTGAAGTTCTTCAGCAGCGTCGAGAGCGCCGACAAGATCAACGCGGCCAACGTCGGACTCTCGCCGGTGAACGGCACCGAGAGCACGATCACCGATCCCAACCTGCAGGCCGTCCTGGCCGGCCGGGGCAAGGCCAGCTTCATGCAGCTCTACCTCGACCAGGCCACCTCGCCGGCGATGGGCACCGCGATCAACGAGGCGACAATCGCCCTCTTCGATGGGGCTTCGACCCCGGCCAAGGTGTGCCAGGACATCACCACCGCCGCGGCGTCCCAGTAGGATCGCCCGTGGGGTTGAACGAGGGTTAGCACAGCGATCGGAGCGGGCCGGCCCCACGCCGGCCCGCAACGATTCGGCCGGGGTAGGTGAGGGACGGTGATGAGCGCTCCGAGCGCGCGGCCGCGGGCTGCCGGCCGGTTGCCGGTCAAGTGGCTCACGATCAGCCTCTTCCTGCTGCCCGCCCTCGCCCTGTACCTCCTGTTCGTCCTCTTCCCGGTGATCCAGGCCGCCCACTACAGCCTGTTCAAGTGGAACGGCCTGCAGCCGCTCACCGACTTCATCGGTCTCAGGAACTACGCCACGGCGTTTGCCAGCAGCACGTTCACCACGGCCCTCTCCAACAACCTGCTGGTGATCGTCCTGTCGCTGGGGATCCAGATCCCGTTCTCGCTCTCCCTGGCGGTGCTCCTCAACCGCAGGTTCCGCGGTCGGGCCATCTTTCGGCTGATCTTCTTCCTGCCCTACGTCCTGTCGGAGGCGATCACCGGGATCGTCTTCACCCTGCTGTTGCAGCCGGGGGCCGTGATCGATACCGGTCTGCAGGGCGTGGGCCTTGGCGGGCTGGTCCAGGACTGGCTGGGCGACCCCGGGGTCGTGATGATCACCCTGTTC
>DATCPU010000152.1:0-7388 GCA_036569925.1 Candidatus Dormiibacterota bacterium | reverse complement strand
CGCCTACGGTGCCCATGGCGTATCCGCCGAGCCCGTCAGGGACCAGCCATTCGCGCTCAGAAGCGGCATCGAGGTTGCCACAAAGCTCGCGTCCGAATCTCACGCGGTAAGTGTGAGGGCGTGCACCGGAAATCGAGCACGGGCATAACCTAGGATCCATGCCCGCTGAGAAGGCGCGCCTGGACGAAAGCACCGGCCGTGCCCCCTGGAAGCACTGGGGTCCCTATCTCAGCGAACGCGCCTGGGGTACCGTTCGCGAGGACTACAGCCCGGACGGCGACGCCTGGGATTTCTTCCCCCACGACCACGCCCGCTCACGCACCTATCGCTGGAACGAGGACGGCCTTGCCGGCATCTGCGACGACCGTCAAACCCTCTGCTTCGCCCTTGCGATGTGGAACGGCCGCGACTCCATCCTGAAGGAGCGCATCTTCGGCCTCACCGGCGGGCAAGGAAACCACGGCGAGGACGCCAAGGAGTACTGGTTCTACCTCGATTCGACCCCCACGCACTCGTGGATGCGCTGGCGCTACATGTATCCGCAGGCCGAGTTCCCCTACGAGCAGCTTGTGGCCGAGAACGCCAAGCGGAGCAGAACGGAGCCCGAGTACGAGCTACTGGATACGGGCGTCTTCGAGGGCGCCCGTTACTGGGAAATTACGGCTGACTACGCCAAGGCTGACCCGGAGGACATTCTGATCAAGGTTTCCGTCCGCAACGCCGCTTCTGAAGCCGCTGAGCTGGACCTGCTCCCGACCTTGTGGTTCCGCAACACGTGGTCGTGGGGTCTGGATGACCGGATGCCGACGATTCGCGCGATGAGCGGCGGCCTGGTCGCCGACCATCATCTGCTCGGCAGCCGCACCCTTCACTCCGATCGCGCTCCCGAGCTGCTCTTTTGCGACAACGAGACCAACGCGCAACGTTTCTGGGGAATCGCCGGACGGAGCCAGTACCCAAAGGACGGCATCAACGATCACGTCACGCGCGGTCTGCAGACGGTGAATCCGGGGCAGCAGGGCACCAAGGCGGCGTTCCGCCATCACCTCTCGGTCGGCCCCGGCCAGACGGTCACGATCCGAATGCGGCTCAGCCCTGACGGAAAGTCCGGGCAGGACTTCGATCAGATCATGGCGGCGCGCGAAAAGGAGGCCAGCGAGTTCTACGCAGACCTGACGCCGCCGGGAGCATCTCCAGATGAGGCGATGGTGATGCGCGAGGCGCTCGGCGGAATGCTGTGGTCGAAGCAGTTCTACCACTACGACGTTCATCGATGGCTCGTCGGCGACCCTGCGGGGCCGAAGCCCCCTGATTCGCGGCTGACGGGACGGAACGCGGACTGGCAGCACCTGAACAATCGCGATGTCATCTCTATGCCCGACAAATGGGAGTACCCGTGGTATGCCGCCTGGGACCTGGCGTTCCACTGCGTCACGCTGGCGCGCGTCGACCCAGAGTTTGCGAAAGCACAGCTCGTCCTTCTCTGTCGTGAGTGGTTCATGCACCCCAACGGCCAGCTGCCGGCTTACGAATGGGCCTTTGGCGATGTGAACCCGCCGGTTCATGCGTGGGCGGCTCTGCGGGTCTTCGAGATCGACGGCAGCAAGGACCACGCCTTTCTCGAGCGCATCTTCCACAAGCTGCTGCTCAACTTCACGTGGTGGGTAAACCGCAAGGACAGCGAGGGCAACAACATCTTCGAGGGGGGATTCCTCGGCCTCGACAACATCGGCCCATTCGATCGCTCGCACCTGCCCGCCGAGGGTCATATCGAGCAATCCGACGGGACGGCATGGATGGCGATGTACTGCCAGAACCTGCTCGAGGTCGCGCTGGCCCTCGCGGAACACGACAAAACCTACGAGGACATGGCCACCAAGTTCTTCGAGCACTTTGCTCTCATTGCGTCGGCGATGAATGCAAAAGGCCTATGGAACGAGGAAGACGGTTTCTACTACGACGTCTTTCATTTCGCGGATGGACGCATGGAGCCGTTCCGAGCGCACTCGCTCGTCGGATTGGTGCCGCTCTTCGCCGTCTCGACCATCGGACCCGACACAATGGCGCATTTGCCGGAATTTGCGACGCGGACGAAATGGTTCGTCGAGCACCGCCCCGACATGAATGCCGTGATTCAGCACATCCACAACCCCAACCACGCGGGTTGGCGAATGCTCTCGATCGTCTCGCCCGACCGGCTGCGCCGCATCCTTGCGCGCGTCCTAGATCCCGCGGAGTTCCTGTCGGATCACGGCATCAGAGCGCTCTCCCGCTATCACCTGGATCATCCGTGCAACATGGACCTGGGTGGCGTTATGGCCTCGATGGCCTACGAGCCGGCCGAGTCGACCACTGCCGTGTTCGGCGGCAACTCGAACTGGCGCGGCCCGGTGTGGATGCCGGTGAACTACCTGCTGGTCGAGGTGCTTCGTGTGTACCACCGCTACCTCGGCTCGGACTTCAAGGTCGAGTGCCCGACCGGGTCTGGGCAGATGCGGGACCTCTCGCAGGTCGCCGATGACCTGACGGCGCGACTCGTGGCCATTTTCCTCGACCAGGGGGGCCGCCGTCCTGTGTTCGGCGTCGAGACCAGGTTCCAGGACGACCACGCGTGGCATGACCTGATTCCGTTTTACGAGTACTTCAACGGGGACACTGGCGCTGGGCTCGGAGCGTCCCACCAGACGGGCTGGACGGGCCTCGTCGCTGATCTGATCATCCGAAGACACAAGGAGGCGTGAGGTGGACCTCAACGGCAAGGTTGCGATAGTCACCGGCGCCGGCAGCGGCATAGGTCACGCGATCGCACAGCGATTCGCTTCCGCAGGCGGGAGCGTTTGCGTCAACTACCTCGGTTACGAGGACGACGCCAAGGCCCTCGTGCAAAGCCTGCCGAAGGCGATCGGGTTCAAAGCAGACGTCTCCAAACCCGCTGAGGTTCAGGCCATGGTGGATGCGACGATCAAGGAGCTGGGTGGGGTCGACGTGCTCGTCAACAATGCAGGCGTCGAGAGGTCGATGCCGTTTCTGGACATCGACGAGGCGACGTGGGACCTCATGCTCGACGTCGACCTCAAAGGTGCGTTCCTGTGCGCGCAGGCTTGCGGGCGCGCCATGCGCGATTCGGGAAAGGGTGGCTCGATCGTCAACATCTCCTCCATCCACGAGGACGTCGCGTTTCCGGGCTACACACCCTATTGCGCGGCCAAAGGAGGGCTGCGCATGATGATGCGCAACGCCGCGCTGGAGCTCGCTCAGCACCGGATACGAGTCAACAACGTGGCGCCCGGCGCGATCGCCACACCGATCAACGCCAAGACGTTGAATGATCCCGAGAAGGTCGCGACGCTGCAGAGGATCATTCCGTTGCAGCGCATGGGCCAGCCCGAGGAGGTCGCCGAGGTGGCGCTGTTTCTAGCCTCGGACGCCTCGTCCTATGTGACCGGCTCCACCTATTACGTGGACGGTGGGATGGTGAGGTACTCGCAGCCTTTGTAGAGTCGCGCGCTATTGTGGGCGCGTGCCGTTCGGTGAGAGGGGACCTGGCAGGTTCCCATTTGTGTTCGTAACGCGCTCCGGAGATACCCGTTGTACTCCTCAGTGAGGCTCGGGGTAGGTGCGCTGGCTGCTTTCGTTGTGCTTGCGGCGTGCGGTAGCGCTCCCACGGCGGTCCCACCCAGTCCTAGCCCTTCCGACGTCGCCAGCCCGACGCCCACACCTTCACCCAGCCCACTGCCCAGCGAGACTCCTTCACCCCTGCCGCCGCCCAGCCCCGTTCCCGTTCCCTCGTGGGCGGTGATGAAGGCCACGTGCACCGGCCAGCCCAGCGCCCGTGAGGCGATTGTGACCATGAAGGCCGCCCTGTCCATCAAGGTCATCGCAGATGTCACGGATGCCCTTCACCCCAAGACGATCTGCAAGCTGACCGGTGGCTGGTCTCCGATCCTGGTGACCGCAAGCGAGATCTCGTGGGCGGCGAGCCAGCATCGACCCGGGACTCCCGGCACGAGCGTGATCGTCACCCTCGACATCTTCACGGGCCTCTCCTCGGTGGTGGCGATGTGGCAGGGCGGGGGTTACCTCGACGGCCTGCATGCATGGAGCCCTCACCGCGACCTTCTCGCATACCTCGTGTCCGACGCGACCGGCGTCAACCTCCACCTGCTCAGTGGGGGAGGGGACAGGGTCATCGGGTCGCTGGGCGCGGTTCCAGGCCGCGGTCTCAACCCGAGCGAAGATGACTCCTTCCTGCAGTTCTCGCCGGACGGCGCTTACTTCGCGCTGGAGCAAACTTTCACCGCAAGCGGGCCCCACCTGCAGGTCAGGAAGGCACCGACTGGGGCGCTGGCATACTCGCAGCCGGCCGCGACCATGGCCACCTGGGGCTCGAACGGCAGCAAGCTCTACTTCAGGCATCTTCAGGCCGGGACCATCTATTCCTGGGACCCGGTTGCCGGCTTGACGCAGCCGATTGGACAGGCGCTGGCCTGGATCAAGCCGCGGGCCGATGCGGGCGACGACTACCTTGCTTTCACCGTGCGCGACGCGTCCGGCACACCGCACGTCTGGCTTTACGGCCACGGTGGGCGAGCAGGTTCCCAGCTCGCCAATGTGCGCTCGTCCCCGGAGTTCCTCACCGTGAGCCAGATCTTCTACATGGAGGAGGCGCCGTGTGGCGCCAACTGCGGTCCGGGGCCGTCGACTCTTCCCGATGGCAAGACTTTCATCTTCGACATGAGCCACCAGACCGAAACAGCGTCGTCGATCGCGACCGTTTATGCGACGTGGCCGCGCCCAGGACAGACTTAACAGGGAGCGGTCTGGTTTAAGTTAGGCTATCCTATCTTGCGTGATAGGTGACCCCGGCAATCTGATTAGGAGCTCCTAGGCGTGGTCGAGGTCGCTCGGCGTCATGCCTTCACACGTGCGCAGGAGGACTACCTCAAGGCGCTCTATCACCTGCACGGCGATCAGCGACCTGTGCCCACGCGCGACCTGGCTCAGCGCCTGGGCATTTCATCGCCGTCCGTGAGCGAGATGGTGACCCGCCTTACCGCACAGGGCCTTGTCGAGCACGACCGCTACAAGGGCCAGCAGCTGACGCGGGAGGGCCGCAAAGTCGCAGTCGAGCTGGTGCGTCACCACCGCTTGCTGGAAATGTTCCTCGTCCAGGTGCTGGCCTACAGCTGGGACGAGGTTCACGACGAGGCCGAGCGGCTGGAGCACGTCATCTCAGAACGCATGGAGGAGCGCATCTTCGAGCTGCTCGGCCGCCCTGAGCTGGACCCCCACGGCCATGCCATCCCCAGCGCCAGCGGCAAGGTGCGCCCCTTGAGCGACCGGGCCCTCAGCGAGTGCCGCAGCGGTGAGAAGGTCGTGGTGCAGGGCGTGTCCGACGAGGATGCTGCCCGCCTTCGCGAGCTGGAGCGGCGCGGCCTGATGCCTGGCACCCACCTCGAGGTGGTGTCGGTGAGCGAGTACGAGAGCCCTATCGTGGTGCGCTTAAAGGGCCGTCGGGTCAGCGTCCCGCTCGGGCTCGCCCGCGCCATCTTTGTCGAGGGAGGGCGCCAGAGTGGCCGTTGAAGCCCCGGCGCCGAAGCCGGTTGACCCATCCCGAACCACAAAGCCGCCGCTGGTCGCGCCCGACCCCGTAGCCGTCGCGCTCCCTGGCGAGGAGCGTGTCCTTCGCGCAGCAGAAAAGGCGCTAAATGGCCAAACGCGAGGCCTTCGCGCGCTGGTCCCATTCCTCGGCCCTGCTTTTGTTGCCGCTGTCGCTTACGTCGACCCCGGGAACTTCGCCACCAACATCGCAGGTGGAGCGCAGTACGGCTACATGCTTCTATGGGTCGTTCTCGCAGCCAACTTGATGGCGATGCTCGTGCAATCGATGAGCGCCAAGCTGGGCATTGCCACTGGAATGAACCTGGCCGAGGTCTGCCGCAAGAAGTTTCCGTTCCCCGCGGTGGTGGGGTTGTGGGTCCAGGCCGAAGTCATCGCAATGGCCACGGACCTCGCCGAGTTCATCGGCGCCGCAATCGGCATCCATCTCCTGTTTCCCGGCGTGCCGCTGTTTGTCGCCGGCATCATCACGGCCTTCGCCGCGTTCGGCATTCTCGCGATCCAGTCGCGTGGCTTTCGCGGGTTCGAGGCGGTGATCACCGGGCTCGTCGGCGTGATAGTTGCCGCCTTTGCGTTTGAGGTGATCCTGGCTCGGCCTTCGGTTTCAGGCGTGGTCACCGGGCTGGTTACTCCGCGGTTCGACGGCACCGAGAGCGTCCTGCTCGGTGCGGGCATCCTTGGCGCCACCGTGATGCCGCATGTCATCTACCTGCACTCGGCGCTAACCCAGCGGCGCGTGGTGGGCGCGACCGATGCGGAGCAGCGCAAGATCTTCAGCTTCGAGCGATGGGACGTGATCATCGCGATGGGCGTCGCGGGCCTCATCAACATCGCGATGCTCACGATCGCGGCCGCGGTTTTCCACGCTCGTGGCGTCGGGCCGATCCAGACCCTGGACCAGGCTTACCAGGGTCTGGGCGTCCAGCTTGGGAACGGCGCGGACATCTTCTTTGGGCTCGGCCTGCTGGCGTCGGGACTGTCCTCATCGTCCGTGGGCACGCTTGCGGGCCAGGTGGTGATGCAGGGGTTCATCCAGCGCGCCATCCCGCTGTTCTTGCGCCGCGCCATAACGATGGCGCCGGCGCTGGTGGTGATCGCCATCGGCCTCAACCCATCGCGGGCGTTGGTGCTGAGCCAGGTGGTGCTGTCGTTCGGCATCCCGTTCGCGCTGATCCCTTTGCTGCTGTTCTGCAGGAACCGAGAGCTGATGGGGTCGCTGGTCAACCACCGGGTGACGACGATCGTCGCGACGGGCGTGGTGGCGGTGATCGTGAGTCTGAACATCTTCTTGATCACGCTCCTGGTGACCGGGCGGTAGGGAGGCTTAGCTTTTCGGGCCGGCCCCCGTCAAGAGGTCGCGGCCACGCTTGTAGTTCTCGGCATCGATCTCGCCTGCTGCGAACCGGCGGTCGAGGATCTGAAGAGGTGTCTCGCGCATCGCTGGAAACGTGACCGGGGAGGTCGGCCGGGGCCGCATGACCAGGAATGCCACGAGAGCTACGCCCCCAACGACCATCAGTACCACGATCACGCCCATGAACCAGAGCAGGTGAAAGCCCATGAGGCTACCTCCATGATCGGCCGGCATACGACATCGACAAGAATAGGTCTATGAAGCTTGGAGTCAGCGTTGGTTATTGGGGCTTCGGGCTTACTGCGGCTGATCAGCTCGACGTCGCCAGGACCGCCGAGGAGCTTGGCTATGACTCGGTGTGGACGGCCGAGGCGTACGGCTCGGACGCGGCCACCGTGCTGGCGTGGCTGGCGGC
>DATCPU010000151.1:0-17847 GCA_036569925.1 Candidatus Dormiibacterota bacterium | reverse complement strand
AGCCAGCCCTTTCGCGATCCGGGGGGCGTCCTGGTCGCCGCTGCTGACAAGGAGCTCGGCCGCGGGCCGTGCCATGTACCTGTCTTCCATGAGGTTCAGGGATGAGGCGATGCTCTGGAGGTCGGCGATCGCGCCGCTGCTGCCCGCAAGCTTTTCCTTGAGGATGTCGATTCGCTTTCGGCGCGGTTCCCCTGCTGCCATGCTTTCCCTCCCAAGCAGTGTTTGCCTTCGCTGATAATAATCGCGAGCAAGGGAGATACCCCTTTCGGGGTGTCCTCGATACGGACCAGCCGCGGGCTTTTCGACAACCTGTGAGGACGGGCGCCCGATGTACGTTCGTGTAGACGGCTACACCGTCTTTCAAAACGGAGCTCTCCCTTGCTCGCTGACTCTCTGACCGTCGATCGTCTGCGCTCGCCCGGGTTCTGGGACGAGCTGCTCTGCCAACAGGACGGATACGGCCGCTGGGGCCGTCGCAAGCTCGCCGCCTATCGCCGGCTGGTCGACCAGGGCGAGGTGGGGGAGATGGTCGAGGACTACGCGGCCGGCCGGCTGACGCTCAGTCCCCCACATCGGCGTCTGCTGAACAAGGCGGATGGACGCAAGAAGGTGGTGTTCACATTTGGGGGCGCTGACGAGCTGTTGCTGAAGGCGCTCAATCGCGTTCTGCAGTCGACGACAGCGATCAATCATTCGCGGCTGTGCCATTCGTTTCAGCCCGGGCGCGGGCCGCGCACCGCATACCGCGACATCCGGCGCATCCGCGGGCTGCAGAACATGCACTGCCTTCACCTGGATGTGCGTGACTTCTTCAACAGCATTCCGATCGAGGCACTGATCGCCGGGCTGCCTTCGACCATCACCGACGACGAGCCGCTGCACCGGCTGCTCAGAGATTTGCTGCGCGACCAGCGCGTGCTCAGCGGCGATGAGGTGATCGTCGACACACATAAAGGAGTGATGGCGGGAACGCCGCTCGCACCGCTGCTATCCAACCTCTACCTGCGTCCGCTTGATGAGGCTTTCGAGCAGGCTGGCGTCCCGTTCCTGCGCTATGCGGATGACATTGTCTTGTTCGGCTCCGAGTCGGCCGTCATGGAGAGAGGCGCAGAGATTGAGGAGAGGCTGGCGTCGATGGGCTTGTCGCTAAACCCGCGCAAGACGCGGCTTAGCGCTCCTGGAGAGCCGTGGGAGTTCCTCGGTTTGCGGTACGACCGCGGCGCGATCGACCTGGCCGGGAACTCTGTGGCCAAGCTGCGGCGGAGGGTCAGGCGGATCGCACGTCGGGCGCGTCGTCGCCAGGACCCTGCGCGGGCCGCAGTTCGCAGGTTAAACCGGCGCCTTTACGGCATCGGCGGGCGCGCCGCGGACTTCACCTGGGCCAGCTGGTTCTTTCCGATGCTCACCGTCGACGCCAGCCTGCACCGGCTCGATCGGCTGATCCAGGATCACCTGCGCTTCGCAGTGACCGGCGTGCACAGCCGCCGCAACTACAGAGACGTCCCTTACGAGAGCTTGCGGGGGGTGGGGTACGTGCCGCTGGTGACCGCGTACCGGGCCTTCAGGCACGACAGGGCCGGGTACGACGCCCTGCTCGAGAGTTCTACGGGTAAGTTGCAGCACGGCGCCAGTGAGGTGGCCAGTTGACTCTACGAACGTCCGTTCGCTATAATACGATAACGAACATGCGTACTCTGGCGACCCAGGTCCGGCTGCGACGGCTCGATCGCGCCTTCTCCGAGGCGCTCGATCGCCTGCTGTCCGAACCCGCGGAACGCGAGATGGTCGGGCTGATCGCTGCCAAGCTCCTGGAGCTGGCTTCCGACGTCAGGGACTCGTGGCGCCGCGAGAGCGGCCAGTCCATGCCCGCCGAGGCCCTCGACGCTTACGTCAAAGAGGCGCTCAGGACAGCCGAGTTCGCAATCGCGGCGCTGCCCCAGACGGGCGCCGACCTGGAGCTCCTGGGGCGAGACTTCAACAATGCGGTCCTGCCGCTCGAGGTGTTCCTGAGGGGCCTGGACGCCGAACCGGCCCTGCAGCGCTCCGCCTAAAAGATCTCAGGCCGCTGAGCGCCCGCTGCTTTCGAGCTCACAAGGCCGCGGGCCGGCAGCGGATACGACCAAAAGGGCACAAATGGCGCACTCAAGGCGGCTCCATTCGACCATTTGGGCCCATTTGGCTGGATTATCCGGAGCTTAAGCTCTCCATAGCATTGATTATCGAAAGCCTAATCTCGCTTTGGAGGTCCGTGCTAGGGCTCCCCTCTCGACCGTTTTAGAGCCTCTTTTAGCGTTGCTTTAGTGATACGGCCCTCGCCGACGATCACGCCATCAGCCAACACCACGGGCACGCGCCAGTCATACAAGCGAAATAACTCGTCATCTGTGTCGACATCGGCGAGGTGGGGCTCGTGGCCGAGCTCGCGGAGTAGGGCCAGGGCTTGGTCGCAGAGGTGGCAGCCTTGCCGCGTGACTAGGACCAGCTCCACGAGGCTGAGCCTAGCGCAGCCGGCCCGCTAGCCCGGCAGCTGCAGAAGCTCCCCCACCTCGATCTGGGGGCCGTGGAGCCCGTTGAGTCGCTCGATCTCGTCGATCCGCACCCTGACGTCGTCGCCGGGATACCGGGCCGCGGCAATGCCCCACAAAGTGTCGCCAGGCTGCACGACTACGGTGCTGACCACCGCCGGCGTATCGCCCAGCGCCACCTTGGAAAGCCCAAGGCCCAGGGCGCCGGCCGCCAGGACAATCACACTCCAGCGCCCAAGGCGCTTGAACGGCGCCTCGCGGCGCGATCGGAGCGGCCGAATGGAGTAGCCTGCGGCGTACATGTGTTCGGGGACTCTAGCGAACACTCGTTCGTGTGTCAAGTCCCCCGAACAAAGGTTTGCACTTCGAGGGGGAGTTTGTTAGAGTGGGCTCCAGGCGTCCTGAATACGACCCTGGAGATGACAACAAATTGACCGAACAGCTAACCGAAAGGCAGAACAAGATCCTCGACTACATCCGCTACGTGACCAAGGTTCGCAGCTATCCGCCGAGCGTTCGTGAGATCGGCGAGGCAGTGGGGCTCAGCTCTAGCTCAACTGTCCACAATCACCTGAACCAGCTGGAGCGCAGAGGCCTCATCAAGCGCGACCCCAGCAAGTCCCGCACCGTCCAGCTCGTCACCGACGCCCACGCCGACGCCCAACGCCGCAATGCGCTCTCCATCCCTGTCATCGGCAACGTCGCGGCCGGCGTGCCGATCCTCGCCGAGCAGAACATCGAAGATCACGTCCTCCTGTCCTCCGACATGGCCCAGGAAGGCAACTTCCTTCTGCGTGTGCGTGGCGAGAGCATGATCAACGCGGGCATCCTCGACGGCGACCTCGTGCTGGTCAAGCCTCAGCAAGAAGCCACCAACGGCTCGATCGTTGTCGCCCTCGTGGACGGCGACGCCACCGTTAAGCGCTTTGAGCGGGGCAATGGCCACGTGAAGCTCATCGCCGAGAATCCCGCCTACCAGCCGATAGTGACCACCAACGTCAGCCTGGTTGGCGTCGTGCGCGGGGTGATCCGCCTCTTCCGCTAACCGCCGACCGGCCGGCAGTCGCAGCGTAGGCGTCGAATCGTTGCGCCGCGTGGCGGGGCACCCAGCCCCATGCCCGCGTGCCGCCTTCGACGTACTCGGTCCGCTCCACCCCGCCGACCTTGCGCAAGGCGGCAAGCACCGACTCGGCCCCATAAGGCACCAGGATCTCGAAATCGACGACGTCGCCCCGGCTTGACTTCTCCACCGCGGCCAGCAGCTCCTTCAAGCCGCTTTGCCTGGTGGCCGAGATCGCGACGGCGTCCGGGTAGCGGCTGGTGACGGCGCCGATCGCCCGTCGCCGCGCCAACGGCGCCAGCAAGTCCACCTTGTTCAAGGCCACGACCCGCGGCTTCTCGGCCGCGCCGAGGTCACCCAGGACCTTCTCCACCGTCGCCGCCTGGTCGAGCACCGTCGGCGAGCTGACGTCCAGCACCTGAATGATCAGGTCGGCCTCGGTGACCTCCTCAAGGGTAGCGCGGAACGCCGCAACCAGGTCGGTGGGCAGCTTCTGGATGAAACCGACCGTGTCGGTCAATAGCACCTCGCGCCCCGTCGGCAGATCCAGGCGCCGAGTGGTCGGATCCAGGGTGGCGAAAGCGCGCTGCTCTGCGTGTACGTGCGCTCCTGTCAGCGCGTTGAGCAATGTCGACTTGCCGGCGTTCGTGTAGCCGACGATCGCCGCCGTCTCCAGCTGTGCTCGCCGCCTGCCGGTGCGCTGCTGGTGGCGCTGGGATCGCACCTGCTCGATCTCCCGCTCCAGGTCGCGCATCCGTTTGCGGATCCGGCGCCGCTCCACCTCGATCTGCTGCTCGCCGGCGCCTCCTCTCGCCCCCACCCCGCCGCGGCGGCCGCCCACCTGGCGGTCGTAAGCGTAAGAACCGATCAGGCGGGGCAGCATGTGGTGCAGGCGCGCCGCTTCGACCTGCAGGCGTCCTTCGTGGGTTCGTGCGTGCTGCGCAAAGATGTCGAGGATCACCTCGGTCCGATCCAGCACGCGTACCTTCAGCTCGCGCTCGAGGTTGCGCTGCTGGCGTGGGCTGAGGTCGTCGTTGCAGATGACCACGTCAAAGGCGCCTTCGAGGCGCATCTCGCGGAGCTCCTCGACCTTGCCCATCCCTATGAAATGAGCAGGGTCCACGCCACTCCTTTTCTGGATGTCTGTGCCCACGACCTCCGCGCCCGCTGTGCGGGTCAGGTCGGCCAGCTCGGCCATCTGGTCGCCCACCGCCTCCGCCGTCGTTCCCGGCAGCAACACTCCGACGAGGTATGCCCGCTCGCGCGGGGTTCGGGTCGTGATCAGAGCTTGAGCTTCCTCAAGCGCGCCATCGCCTCCTCGAGGCGAGCATCGGGAGCAGTCACCGAAAGCCTGAAATACCCCTCGCCATGCGCTCCAAAACCCACACCCGGCGTGATGTTGACTCCCACCTGATCCAGCACCTGGCCGGCGAATCCAATCGAGTCATAGCCGTCAGGAACCGGAGCCCATACATAGAAGGTCGCGCGTGGCGGCTTGATCAACCATCCCAGCGAGTTGAGCGTGTCTGCCACCAGCCGGTGGCGCCGCCCATAAATCTCATTCGCCGCGCGCGTCTCCTCCTCTCCCCCATTCAGCGCCTCGATGGCGGCCCACTGCACCGCCTGGAATATTCCGGAGTCGATGTTGGTCTTCAGCTGGCCGATGAGCCCGACAAGGTCGGCGCGGCCGCACACCCACCCGATCCGCCAGCCCGTCATGTTGAATGTCTTCGACAACGAGTGGAACTCGAGGCCAACGTCCTGGGCGCCCTCGATCTCGAACAGGCTGAGCGGGCGGTAGCCATCGAAACAGATCTCGGAATATGGGGCGTCGTGGCACAGCACGATGTCGTGCCGGCGGCAGAAGTCCACCGCTTTCGCTAGGAACTCTCGGCCCGCCACCGCAGCAGTCGGATTGTTCGGATAGTTGAGCCACATCAGCTTTGCCCGCGAGGCGACATCCTCCGGAATTGCGTCGAGGTCCGGAAGCCAGTGGTTGGCCGCTGTCAACGGCATCACGTAGGGATCGGCGCCCGCCATGATCGCACCGGTTGCGTACGGGGTGTAGCCGGGATCCGGGACCAGCACGATGTCGCCCGGATCGACGAGCGCCAGCGGCGCGTGGCTGATCCCGTCTTTCGAGCCGAGCGTGGGCAGGATCTCGGTGGCAGCCTCCAGGCTCACATCGAAGCGCTCGCGATACCAGCCCGCGATCGCTTCGCGAAGCTCGGTCAGGCCGAAGTAAGACGGGTACCTGTGGTTCGCAGGGTCGGCAGCGGCCTCCTGAAGCACGCTGACGATGCGCGCCGGCGTCGGCAGGTCCGGGTCCCCAATGCCGAGCGAGATCACATCGATCCCGGCCCGCTTCTTCTCCTGGACCTTGCGATCGATTTCGGCAAACAGGTACGGCGGTATGCGACCGAGGCGTTGCGCGCCGGCGCTTGCGGTTTTGCTCAATTCCGGCTTCTCAACTATTTGAGAATAACCGCGAGGGAAAGTCGGAGGCCATTTGGTACCCTCTACTCCCCCGTGAGCCCCCCTCTGCCCAGCGTCTCGGTAGTCGTTCCCGCATACAAAAGCGCTCTCTCCTTGCCTGAGCTCGTCAGGCAGCTGGAGCCGGTCCTTGATGCTGCGGCGTCCGAGTTTGAGCTGATCCTCGTCGACGACGGCAGCAGCGACGGCACCTGGCAGGTGATCGAGGAGCTCGCGAAGGAGCACCCCTGGGTCAAGGGTGTGCGCCTGATGCGGAATTATGGCCAGCACAATGCGCTTCTCTGCGGAATTCGCCGTGCCCGGTATGAGGTCACGATCACGCTTGACGACGACCTGCAGCACCCGCCCGAAGAGATCCCAAAGCTTCTCGCGCGGCTGGGACCGGACACCGATGTCGTGTACGGCACGCCGGCCGTAGAGCAGCACGGGCTGTGGCGCGACGTTGCGACCCAGGTCACCAAGTTTGCCTTGCAATCTGCGATGGGCGCTCCCATCGCACGTAAGGCCGGTGCGTTCCGGGCGTTTCGCACCCAGCTGAGGGACGCCTTCGCGACGTACGACGCGCCGTATGTAAGCATCGATGTGCTCCTCACCTGGGCGACCACGCATTTCGACGCCATCAAGGTCCGACACGAGCGGCGCACCGTCGGTGTCTCCAACTACACGTTCCGGAAATTGGTTGTACACGCCCTGAACATGCTCACCGGGTTCAGCACGTGGCCCTTGCGATTGGCCAGCTTGATCGGCTTCTTCTTCACCCTGGTTGGTACTGTCGCCTTGTTCTATGTCCTTGGCCGCTTCCTGGTCACCGGCGGCAGCGTGCCGGGTTTCCCGTTTCTTGCCTCGATGATCGCCATTTTCTCGGGGGCGCAGCTCTTTGCTCTCGGGATCATGGGCGAATATCTGGGCCGGATGCACGCACGATCGATGCAGCAGCCCACCTACGCGGTCCGAGCCGTCGCCGAGGTGCACACAACCCCGCGTGTCGAGGAAGCGCCATTGGTTCGCAGGGCGAGCAGATGATCTCGGAAGCGGTCGTGCTGAGCGGTATCGAGCCAGAGGACATTCCTCAGATCGTGGAGTGGCGTAACCGGCCTGACATCAGCGACTCGTTCATCGAGTACGAGCCGCTGACAAACGATGCCCAGCTGCGCTTTCTCACGCGGCTGGACGAATCAAAGGATCGCAAGCTCTGGCTCATCAATGCGCGCGATCCTTCACGTCCTCCACCGTATGCGAAGCTGGTTCGGCCCACGCCCGACGCGATCCCGGTGGGCACCATCGGGTTGAAGGAGATCGACCTTCGCAACCGCCGCTGCGAGCTTGCGTCGATGTTCATCGCCGAGCTCGAGTACCGAAATTTCCAGATCGCATTCGACGCGGAGTGGTTGGTCCTGGATTACTGCTTCAATCATCTCGGCATGCACAAGGTGGTGGCATGGGTGCCTTCATACAACACCGATGTCGCCAAGCTCCACCTCGTGATGGGCTGGAAGAAAGAGGGCGTGCTGAAGGAGCATGTATTCAAAAAGGGTCGATTCGAAGACGTCACGGTTCTGGCGATATTCAGCCATGAGTTCGCGAGCCGGTTCCGCAACCGCCTGAAGGCGGCCGCCTCGATCCAAGACGCGACGCAGGCGGCGAACTCTTGATGGTCAGCCAGCCGGTGCGCGATGCCGTCAACAGCGCGGTCGACGACCTCAATCAGATCCTTGGCCCGGACGAGCAGCTGGGCAACTCGCCAGACGTGGCCCTTATCGGCAAGGACGCCGGCCTTGACTCGCTTGGTCTGGTGAACCTGATCGTTCTGGTTGAAGAGAAGATCCAGCAAGGCTTTGGAGTCGGCATAACCCTTGTCGACGAGCGCGCGATGTCGCAATCCAAAAGCCCCTTCCGGACCCTTGGCAGCCTCTCGGAGTTCGTCGAAGAGCAGTTGAAAGAACATGGCGGATGAGCGCCGCAGGATGGTGGTCACCGGGACCCGCAAGGGCCTCGGCAGGCACCTGGTGGAGCACTACACGAACGCAGGCTGGGAGGTCATCGGCTGCAGCCGCCAGACCGTCGATTACGAGTTCCCGACATATCGTCACTTCTGCGTGGACGTCGCGGATGAGAAAGCGGTCGAAGAGATGTTCTCGGAGATCGGGCGGGAGAATGGGCGCCTCGACGTGCTCATCAACAACGCAGGCATCGCATCGATGAACCATGTGCTTCTGACCCCGCTGTCGACAGTCGCCGACATCTTCAAGACCAACGTGCTGGGGACATATCTGTTCAGCCGGCAAGCCGCCAGGTTGATGTCCCGCAAGCGCTTCGGACGCATCGTCAACCTGGTCACTGTAGCGACGCCCCTCAAGCTCGAAGGGGAGGCAGCGTACGCGGCGTCGAAGGCGGCTGTCGTCTCGTTGACGGAGATAATGGCCCGCGAGCTGAGCGACCTGGGCATCACGGTTAACGCTGTTGGTCCCGGCCCACTCGACACGGACCTCACGCGCAAAGTCCGCAAGGAGAAGATCGACAAGCTGCTGGGTCAGCTCGCGATACACCACCTGGGTGAGATGGCTGACGTGACCAACGTCATCGATTTCCTGATCGCGCCAGAGAGCGGAGCCATCACCGGCCAAACCATCTATCTCGGAGGCGCCTGATCTTCGTCGACTTCCTACACGAGGTGGCCGCTGCCCACGTTGACGGCGAGGCGGTGGTTTGGCGCGACAGGTCTTTCAGCTACGGCTGGCTCGAGGCGAGCTGGCGCCAGTGGAATGCGCGACTCAAGTCTGCCGGACTGGAAAGCCAGGCGGTCGTCGTCCTGGAAGCCGACTTCTCCCCGAGCACGATCGCGGCGCTGCTCGCCCTGATCGAGGCCGGATGCGTCGTGGTTCCAGTGCTGCGCTCGACGCGTGGAGACATAGACAAGATCTGCCGGATCGCAGCAGCTCAGCACCGGCTGCGCATCACCGAGACCGACGATTGGCAGCTCGAGGCGCTGCCGGGCAACGCCGATCACCCGCATTACGAGACTCTCCGCGACAGGCGCCACCCGGGCCTCGTGCTGTTCAGCTCCGGAACATCAGGCGATCCGAAAGCTGCGGTCCACGACCTGGTTCCAATGCTGACCAAGTACGAGACCAGACGCCCTGCCTGGCGAACAGTGGCCTTCCTGCTCTTCGATCACATCGGCGGCATCAACACCATCCTGCATACGCTTTCGAATGGCGCCACCCTGATCACGATCGAGGACCGCTCGCCCGATGCCGTGTGTGCTGCCATCGAGAGGTTCAAGGCCGAAGTCCTCCCCGCCTCGCCGACTTTCTTGCGACTCCTGCTCCTCAGCCGTGCCCAAGATCGGTTCGATCTGAGCAGCATCAGGGTGGTGAACTACGGCACCGAACCGATGTCGGAGCCGACCCTGAAGCAGCTTCAGGCAGCCTTTCCGCAAGCCCAGCTGCTCCAGTCCTACGGCCTGGCGGAGGTGGGCATTCTGAGATCCAAATCGAAAAGCAACGACTCGACATGGCTCAAGGTCGGGGGCGAAGGCGTGCAGACGCGCGTCGTCGATGGGATTCTCCAGATCAAATCAGTGTCGACGATGCTGGGATACCTGAACGCGCCGAGTCCGTTGAGCGACGGCGGCTGGCTGGTCACCGGGGACGCCGTTGAGGTCGACGGAGATTACATAAGGATCCTCGGCCGGCGCTCAGAGCTCATCAACGTCGGCGGCGAGAAGGTCTACCCCCAGGACGTCGAGGCGGTCATCGAAGCGATGAGCAACGTTGCCGCCGCGACGGTCTACGGTGAGCCCCATCCACTCATGGGGAGCATCGTCTGCGCGAGGGTGGCCCAGCTCGAGCCCGAAGACGAAGCAGGGTTCGCGATCCGATTGAAGCGCTACTGCCGCGAACGCTTGCCCACGTACCAGGTTCCGGTCAAGGTTGCGGTCGTCGGCCGCGAAATGATCGGCGAGCGATTCAAGAAGCTCAGGGCGCCTTAGCGCTACCCCGCAAAGCCGCAGACCGTCTCGATCACCATGTCCTGCTCCGACTCGCTCAGCCGGTTGTAGAAAGGCAAGCGCAGCAGGCGGTCGCTGACGTCTTCGGTCACCGGGCACTGGCCTTGCCGGCCGCCGAAGCGGACACCCATCTCGGAGAGATGAAGCGGGAGGTAGTGGAAGACGCTCAGGATGCCGCGGCTCTTCAGAACGGCCATGAGTCTCTGCCGGGCATCCAGGCTTGGCATCAGCAGATAGAACATGTGGAAGGGGTGCTCGCGATCGGCCGGCACCACGGGCAGGGTCGCACCCATCTGCTTCGCCCAACCCCCCAAGGCGGCGCTGTACCGCTCCCAGATCCTGCGCCTTCGCGCCTGGATCGAGTCCTTGGCCTCGAACTGTCCGAGCAGGACGGCGGCCAGAAGATCAGAGGGTAGGTAGCTCGAACCGACGTCCGTCCAGGTGTACTTGTCGATGAGGCCGCGGAAGAAGCGGCTTCGGTTCGTTCCCTTCTCGCGAATGATCTCGGCTCGCTCGACAAATCCCTTGTCATTGATGAGGAGCGCGCCCCCCTCCCCGCAGCTGAAGTTCTTGGTTTCATGAAAGCTCTGCGCCCCCATGCATCCGAACGTGCCCAGCTGTTTGCCGCGGTACGTGCCGAACAGTCCGTGGGCGTTGTCCTCGACCACGGCCACTTCCGATGCCCCAGCCACCTTGAGAATGACGTCCATCTCGCAGCCGACTCCCGCGTAGTGGACAGGCACCGCGGCACGCGTGCGTTCCGTGATCAGCGCATCGAGCTGCCGCTCGTCGAAGTTCAGGGTGTCCGGTCTGACGTCGATGAAGATGGGCTTTGCTCCGCGCAAGACAAAAGCGTTCGCAGTTGAAACAAAGGTGAACGCGGGCAGGATCACCTCATCGCCGGCTTTGATGTCCAGGAGCAGCGCCATCATCTCCAGGGCGTGCGTGCACGAAGTGGTCAGCAACGCCTTGGCGACGCCCAGCTCCGCTTCGAGAAATTCGTGGCAGCGCTTGGTAAAAAGTCCGTCGCCCGAGATCTGGCCGCTGGCGATCGCCGCCTCGAGGTATTCGTGCTCCCGGCCCTCGAAGCTGGGCTTGTTGAATGGGATCAGCCACTCGTGGGCGGTCGTGTTCATGCCGCCGACCTCACGTGCTTGAGGATATCGTCCAGCGGATCCGGGTCGATCTCGAACCACTTGACCCTCGGGTCGTGGCGCCACCAGCGCAGCTGCTGCCGCGCGTAGCGCTTGTTCGACTGAGCCATCGCCGTCGGCAGCTGCTCCAGGGTGAGCTCGCCGCGGATGTGCGCCAGGGTCTCGGCGTAGCCGATGCCGGTCAGCACCTGCGCGGTCGCCGGCACGCCCGCGTCGAGCGCCGCCGTGGTCTCGGCTACCAGCCCACGCTCGACCTGCTGCCGGCTCCGCTCGTCCAGGCGACTGTCGATCACGTCGAGCGAGGCAGTCAGCCCGATTCGCAATGCGTTCCACGCCGGAGGCGTCCGCGTGCGCAGACGCCGGAGCGGCGGCCCGGCCGACTCCAGGACCTCGATGGCGCGAATCATGCGGACTGGATTCTGGAGGTCGACCCCTGGGTCTTCGTCAAGTGCGATGAGGCGCCGGCGGAGGCCGTCGACATCGAGCTTCCCCAGCTCCGCGCGCAACTCGGAATTCGGAGGCACACCGGTCAGGCTGAACCCATCGCACAACGCATCCACGTACAGCATGGTGCCGCCCTCAACGACCGGCACTCGATCACGCTGCTCGATGTCACCGAATGCCGCCTTCGCACCATGCACGTACTCCCCGGCGTTGAAGCCTCCTCTCGGATCGACGAAGTCGACCATGTGATAGTTGACCGCACGCCGCTTCTCCGCGGACGGTTTGTTGGTGGCGATGTCCAGCAGCCGGTAGACCTGCTTTGAGTCCGCCACCACGATCTCAGCATCGAGCGCGAGCGCAAGCCTGAACGCAAGCTCCGACTTGCCGATGCCTGTGGGTCCGACGATGACCGGAACGTTCAGCTCTTGAGCCTGAACACGGTCAGCCCATCCTGATCGTCGTGCTGGTACGCATCGGCAAGGAACTGGTCGAACGGCGAAGGTGACCCGTTCTGGAGCTGCTTGACGGCGGGGAGGTCCTTGCTGAAGTCGATGTTGTAGTAGACCACCCACTCGACAGGAGACGCGAGCATGGAGCGCTCGGTACGGGCCAGCTCAGCCGGTGGCGTGACGCCCGGAACGAGAAACATGACTGGGACCGGTGGGACGCGGCCGGTGATCAGGTACAGGGACGGGCCGTTGGGCATAAAGGCGGTGGTCTCCGTGTGCTGCGAGACGAAGCTCAGCGCGCCGGCAACGATAGGTGCGCTGCCGTATGTGGTGCAGATAGCTCCCTTTGGAGTCGCCACCTCTCGCAGAAAGCCTGTGCCGTCGGTGTGGCAGACAAGGGCGTAGCCGAGCACCAAAGGCGACAAACCCGTCAGATACATGAATGCAATGGGGATGATCGCAGCTCCGGCGACCATCCCGCCCGAGCTCATGCCCGCGAGGATCCGTTTCAAGAACATCGCTACAACCGGCAGCGTCAGGCCCGAGCTCAACCAGAAGTTCTGGTCGGACATGTGAACTATCAGGACCGAGGCGAACAGGCCCACGGCCACGATGCCGACGATTGGCCAGTCAGGGAGCTCCGATAGGCGCCGACGATGGCGCCACAGGGCCACCGCGGCAAAGGCGGCGACGGCAAGCGGCGCCACCACCGCGAGGAGCCAGTGCATCGGTATCGCCCACAGAGCTCCAATGCTGGCCTCCCAGAAGGCCGTGTCATGCAGAAGCGCCGGCTGCCACGGAAACGGCAGCGCCTGGCTCGCTCCAAATGTCTGGAATGTATAGACCACCGTGTCTGTGAGGAACGCGGGCAGCGCGCCGAGCCAGCCCAGGAGGGCAAGGACGAGGACGCCGGGGACGATGATGGCGACCAGCATCGGGAGCAGCGATCGGCTCAGCCGGCGATCGATCAACCAGGCGGCGAAGATGCCCGCCAGCACTGCCGGCAGGGAGGACTGCAGCATGATCAGCGCTGCTGAGGCTGCAAGTCCGGCCAAGGCGAAATAGGGCCGTGGCCGGAGCGACGACCGTGCCGCCAGCAGGGCGGCCGCCATCGCGAGCACGAAAGTGACTGACCAGAAGTGGTAAGGCGAGAACTCCTCGAAGACTGGAAGCCAGACGCCCCACAGCAGGGCAACGCCGGCCGCCCACACTGGCCCGACGATACGTCTCGCGATGTAAGCGACGAGGCCGGCGCCAAGCATCATCGCCAGCCCCGTCAATAGGCGCTCGTTGACAACACTTGGCCCGAACAGCCTGAAGAAGCCGGCGTAAAGGAAGATTCCACCCGGAGGTATCGCGGCGAAGAAGTCGCGATATGGCACCTGACCCGACGCCACCTGCATCGCCTGGCCGGCGAGAACCGCCTGGTCTTCGTAGATGTTGACCCAGCGCAGCCTGGGAGCGATGCCAATCGCGACGCCGGCCATCGCCACGAGCGGCCACAGCCAGGTCGCTCTCGCCAACGTCCGGACCTGGGCGCTCACGGGCTCACCGCGGCCGGCTCGACCCGTGTGATGTGACTCGCCTCGGCCCTAGGTTTCTGAAGCGAGCCCACGACCAAGAGACCAAGCCAGCCGAGCGTGAACACCAGGAGCAGGCCGGGGCCAGAGCCGGCGGCAATGTACGTGCCAAGCAAGCCGGCGGCGAACCATACCCACTGCCAGGCAGGGACGCCGGAGCGAAAGTACAGCAGGGCGGCAGGCGCGAGGATCGCGAAGTCCGACGGGTTGTGATATGGCGACAGCAGCAGGGTCCCGAGGATGGCCGCGACCACCACGACCTCGAGGCCGTTGTGGCGGTGCCGGTACGAGACCAGGAGCGCGAGCGCTCCTGCGCCGACCAGCCACGTCACGAAGAGGCGGCGTCGGCCCGCGATCAGCAGCGCCACCGGAACCAGGATCGCCACCTGTGGCTTGAGCACCACCAGCACCAACACGAGGCCGGCGATCACGTCGCGGCCCCGCGAAGCGAGCCACCATGCAAACACCGTTGCGGCGGCAATCAGCGGCGTCACCTGGCCGGTCTGGATTGCGATCAGCACGGGATAGGTGCACGCGACGGTGAGGAACAGCGCCAGCCGGGCGATGCCGCGGCCAGGCGTCACCAGCCAGCCGGTGGCGGCAAATGCCGTCGCCGAGATGCCCGCAAAAATCCAGAACGCCGGCGCCAACGGCAACAGGGTCAAAGGCGCGACCAACCAGGCCACAGGCGGCGGGCTGACGAAGTACCGCCTCCAGTCGAAGACGTCGTAGGGATGAAGCTGAGCAAACACCTGCTGTTGCAGCTGCAGGTCATAGATATGGGACCAGCCGTGCTCGAGGCCGATGCGTGCAGCCGCGTAGTAGTAGCTGAAATCGAGGGAATCGATCAGCCCAGGAAAGCCGCCGAAGAAAAGCGGGAGGTACAGGCCCAACAACCAGATCAGCAGAACGAGAAGGTACGCCGCCAGCCAGATCGGCGGGCGCCGGGTCGCAATGCGACTCATGGCCGCGGCTGCACCCTCAGTAGTTTCGGCGGAAGTGGCGTCTCAGGTCCTGCCACTCGACCAGCAACCGAGTAGGGCGCCCGTGCGGGCACGTAACCGCGTCTGCGGCCCCCTCGAGGTCGATCAGCAAGCTCCGCTGCTCGGCCACGTCCAGCGTGTCTCCGAAGCGAACCGCGGAGTGGCAGGCCAAAGCCGCCGCGGCTTTCTCCAGGGCGCCTTCGCCGCGGTTGTCGGCCAGTGCGGCGAGGGTCTCCTGGACGGCTGCGGTGGCCCGCCCTGCGGGCATCTCTACAGGCACGGCGGTGATCCGAAGGCTGCGCGGGCCGAACTCCTCATACTCCAGGCCGAGATTCGCCAGGTCAGCGCGGTGATCGGCGGCGGCGGCGATGAGGCGCGGCTCGACGTCGACGGCCTGAGGCATCAAAAGCGGTTGGGTCATGCCGCGGCCGGTTCGCAGCCTTTCGAGGAGGCGGTTGTACAGGACCCGCTCATGTGCCGCGTGCTGGTCGACCAGGACAAGGCCATCGGGGCCTTCGGCGACCAGGTATCCAGGCCCGACCTGCCCGATCGGCCTGAGCACGGTTTCGGCCGCGCGCGCCACCACCTCGGCGACAGCCACAGAAGCCACGGCCTCGTGCAACGTGAGCTGGGGCATGGGGTCGCGAGCGACAGTGGCGGGGGCGCTGCCGGCGGAATGGTATTGGTACGGCTGGCTGCCTCCCAAAGCAACTCGAACCGCGCGCTGCAGCGCAGCGAAAACGGCGCCCTCCTCACGAAATCGCACCTCTCGCTTGGCCGGGTGGACGTTGACGTCGACCAGGGCTGGATCGATCCCGATATCGATCACGGCGATAGGGTGCCGGCCTCGTTCGAGCATCCCCTGGTAGCAATCCTCCAGCGCATACAGCAGCGGCCTGGAGCTGATCGGTCGGCCGTTGACGGCGACAACGATCCCATCCCTGCTGCCCCGGCTCATCCGTGGCTGGCTCACCATCCCGCTGACGAGAGGCATACCGATCATCTCGAGCATCTCTGTGGCGACCGCGAGCCCGTGCACCGAACCGATCGCGCGCCTTCGGTCTCCGTCACCGGTGCTGCTGACGGCGCTCCGCGCGTCGATGCTCAACTGAAACCGCACGTGCGGATGGAGCAGGGCAAAGGCGCTGACGACATCCTTGATCGCAGCCACCTCGGTGTTGTCGGACTTCAGAAACTTCAGCCGGGCGGGCACGTTGGCGAAGAGGTCCATGACCTCAAAGGTGACTCCGGGGAGCAGTGGACCTGCACCTTGCTCGACCACGTTGCCTGCACGAACGCGTATGCGAGTGCCGGCACTGCTGCACTCGACGTCCGCCACCGATGCGATACTGGCCAGCGCCTCGCCGCGAAATCCCATGGTGGCGATGGAGTCGAGGTCCGACAAATTCGTGACCTTGCTCGTGGCGTGGCGTACGAATGCCATCTGCAGGTCCTCGGCCGAGATGCCGTCGCCGTCGTCGCTCACCCGGATCGAGATCTTGCCCGCCCCGCGCACATCGATGGTTATGCGTCTTGCGTTGGCGTCGAGGGCGTTCTCGACCAACTCTTTGACGACCGAGGCGGGCCTCTCGATCACCTCGCCGGCGGCGATAGCGTCGGCGATCTCCGGCGTCAGCAGGTGGATGGCGGTCACTGGCTCAACCGGGCGCGCAGCTCGTAGAGCTTCTGGAGCGCCTCCAGCGGGCTGAGGGAATCGGGCTCGATCTCCTCGAGCTCCTTCCGCAGGGGGTCCGGGGCCATATCGATCGGGAGACCAAGCTGCTGGTCGGGCGGCTCCAGCGGCCGCTGTCTCTCCAGCTCGGACAGGACCAGGCGGGCGCGCGCGATCACACCGGAAGGCAGGCCGGCCAGTGCCGCGACATGGATTCCGTACGAGCGGTCGGCGCCGCCTGGCACGACCCGGTGCAGGAACCGCACCGACTCGCCCTCTTCGAGCACTTCGACGCGATGGTTGCGGACGCGCGGCAGGGTTTCCGCAAGGGCCGTCAGCTCGTGATAGTGGGTCGCAAACAGCGTGCGGCAGCCCAGGCGCGGTGAATCGTGCAGGTGCTCCACCACCGACTGGGCGATCGAAAGCCCGTCGTAGGTGGAGGTCCCCCTCCCCACCTCATCGAGGATCACGAGCGACGCGCGCGTGGCGTGGTTGAGGATGTAGGCCGTCTCGGTCATCTCGACCATGAATGTCGACATGCCCGCCGTGATGTCGTCGTGGGCGCCGACGCGCGTGAAGATGCGGTCCGCGAGGCCCACCACCGCACGCTGTGCCGGCACGAAGCTGCCGCACTGTGCGAGCAGCACGATGACAGCGGCCTGGCGGAGATAGGTCGACTTGCCCGCCATGTTTGGCCCGGTGAGGATGGTGATCTGCTCGGTGTCCGGATCCAGCTCGAGATCGTTCGCGACGAACACTCCCGCCGGCAAGCCGTTCTCGACGAGGGGATGACGGCCGCCTTTGATGCTGAGCCTCAAGCCTGCGTTCACTTCCGGCCGCCGCCAGCTGAGGTCCGCCGCCGCGATGGCCAGGCTCAGCAATGCATCCACCGACCCGATGGCTTGCGCTGTGGCTCGCAGCCCGACAGCTGACGAGGCAACAAGTGCGCCCAGCTTTCCAAGAATTTCTACTTCTCGCGCGACCACCCTCTCCTGCGCGGTCAGGACTACGGCTTCCTTCTCTTTCAGCTCGGGGGTCAGATAGCGCTCGGCACCCGTGAGCGTTTGCTTGCGGATGTAGTCAGAGGGGATCGGACTCGCGTTCGCGTTGCTTATCTCGATGTAGTAGCCGAAGACCTTGTTGAATCCGACTTTCAGGGACCGAATGCCGGTGCGGCCACGCTCCGACGCCTCGAGCCCGGCAATCCACTCTCTCGCGGTCCGCGACGCATCCGCGATACCGTCGAGCTCTTCGTCATAGCCTGGCCGCACCGCGCCGCCGGAGCGCGCGACAGCCGGCGGATCCTCCACAAGCGCGCGCGAGAGCTCGGCTGCCAGCTCCGGCGCGTCGGTGATCTCGGCTGCGAGCGAGCGCACCGCGAGGGCTTTGCAGGCCGTGAGCGCCTTCTTGACGGCCGGGATCGCTTCGAGGGACCGGCGCAGCGCCACCAGCTCGCGGGCGTTAGACCGCCCCTGGGC
>DATCPU010000150.1:0-5971 GCA_036569925.1 Candidatus Dormiibacterota bacterium | reverse complement strand
GGCGGCGGGCGCCATCGACCTCGATCACCCGGCGCGCCCGTTCGCCCTCCACGGTTAACGCAATGGCCAGCTCGATCACCGTGCCACCGCTTTCCACCTCGGCCTCGATGCGGGTGGCGGCGGCGATTGGGCCGACCACCTCGCTGTCGCGCCGAGCGCGTGGCGACGCCGAGAGCGCGAGCATCGCCACAGCCTCCAGGAGGTTCGTCTTGCCCTGGCCGTTGTCGCCGATGAAAACGTTGACGCCCGGACCGGGCGTGAGGTCTAGGTGTGCGTAATTGCGGTGGTTTCTAAGCTGGAGTCGCCGGAGCAGCAATCAACTAGGACATCGCCACGCGCACGGGCATGATCACGTACAGGTAGTGCTCCTTGCCCGGCGGCCGCAGCAATCCCGGGCTGAGCGGACCGTCAAAGAGCAGCTCGACCTCATCATCCGCGATCACTCCAAGCGCGTCCAGGACGTACCGCGCGTTGAAAGCGATCTGGATGTCCGACCCATCGACGTCGGCGGCCATCTCGGCCTTGCTGTCCCCAACCTCGTTGGTGGTTGCCGACAGGATCAGGGCGCCGGCCTGTGCCTTGACCCGGATGACGTTGGCGCTATCCCGGGCGAACAGAGACACCGCCCTGACGGTCTGCGTCAGCTCGCTGGTGGAGACTCGAACCTTGGTCGAGCTCTTGCTGGGGATAACCTGTGCATAGTTGGGATACTTCCCGTCGATCAGTCTCGAGGTCAGCTCCGAGGTGCCGGCTTTGAAAAAGACCTGGTTTCGGGCTTTCGAGATGATGATCTCGACTTTTCCGGGCTCTCCTTTGAGCACTCGCGAGAGCTCGGCGAGGGCGCGCGCCGGAACGATGAGGCTGGCCTCGAGGTCAGCGGGGCCAGTGGCCGCGAGCTTGCGAACGGCCAGGCGATGACCATCCGTGGCGGCGAGGGTAAGAGCCCCGCCCTGGATCTGCACGAGCACACCGGTCAGCACAGGCCGCGCCTCGTCAGTCGAAGCAGCCATCTGCGTTTGCTCGACGGCGCTTACGAGCTCGTCCAGCGCAACCTCGAGCCTGTCGCCTTCATCAGGACGCGGGCCGGGCGGAAACTCCTCGGCCTCAATGCACTTGATGTGCGTGTCGAAACGGGCGCAGCGTAGGCTCAGCGATTGCGTGGAGCCATCGAGGGACATCTCGAGGTCCTGGTCAGGCAGCGTGCTGACGAAGTCGGTCAGCAACCGTGCCGGTGCGGTGGTAGCGCCCTCCATCGAGACCTCGGCCGGCACCAGCTTTCGAATCCCGATCTCGAGGTTGGTCGCGGTCAGCGCAAGGCCTTCGGATGTCGTCTCGATGAGGATGTTGTTCAGGATTGGCAAGGTCGTTCGGCTGGAGATTGCACGGGAAACGATCTGCAGGGCCTGACCCAACACGGACGGCCTGCAAGTGACCTTCATTTGAGAGGCGATGACTTTGGCATTCAAGACACTTGTCCCCCGTTATAAGAGTTTCTTTTCATTGAAATTATCAGTAGTCCATAACAGTAAGCGCTGTGGATAGTGTGGATGTCGAGATCATTTACAGATCGATCCGCGCCGGGGATAAACGCTTAGCAACTGGCCCGCGTCCTGCCGAGTGCTGTGGCCTGACTGTGGAGTAATCCTCCAGGTGCAGCGAGCGCGCTGCTTCTCCCCGCGCCGTCCAACAAAGTGTGGAAAGCTCACTGAACGTAGAGCTTCTCGCGGATCGCCTGGACTTCATACCTGAGTCGTTCGTCTTCTTTAAGCTCGTTGGCAATCTTCTCGATCGAATGAAGGGCTGTGGTGTGGTCGCGGCCGCCGAATGCTTTGCCAATGGCCGGCAGCGATGATGGCGTCTCTTCGCGGACCAGGAACATCGCGACCTGGCGCGGAAACACAATGTGCTTGTCGCGACGCTTTCCCTTCATATCGTCGAGCGTGACGTTGTAGTAATCGGCGACCAGCGCCTGGATGCGCTCGACATTGATCGGTTTGCGGGTGCCGGCGGGGATGATGTCGGCCAGAAGGCGGGCGGCCTCGTCCTCGTCTACCTGGCGCTGGTGTACCGCGGCGAAGGCCTGGACTCGTGTCAGTGCCCCCTCGAGCTCGCGGATGTTGCGCTGCACCTTGTGGGCGATAAAGCTCAGGACCTCTTCGGGGACCAGCGCGC
Source organism: Candidatus Dormiibacterota bacterium (assembly GCA_036569925.1). Classification (GTDB taxonomy): domain Bacteria; phylum Chloroflexota; class Dormibacteria; order Dormibacterales; family Dormibacteraceae; genus Palsa-872. The sequence continues at coordinate 3,799 of DATCPU010000150.1, read as the reverse complement.
TGTTTTCGCCAAGCTTGGAGTGCAGAATCGCCAGGCGGGTCTCGAAGTCAGGCGACTGGATGTCGGCGATCAGGCCCCACTCGAATCGCGAGCGAAGCCGGTCCTCGAGCGTGGGGATCTCTTTTGGCGGCCGGTCGGACGAGATCACTATCTGCTTGTTGATCTCGTGCAGCGCATTGAAGGTGTGGAAGAACTCCTCCTTGGTGCGGTCCTTGCCGGCGAGGAACTGCACGTCGTCGATCAGCAGGACGTCGACCGTGCGGTACTTGTGCCGGAACTCACCCATGCGCGCGGTGGCGATGGAGCTGATCACCTCATTGGTGAACTGCTCCGACGTGAGGTAGACGACGCGCTTGCGCGGGAACCTGTCGTGCACCTCATGGCCGATCGCGTGCATGAGGTGGGTCTTGCCGAGACCTACGCCTCCGTACAGGAACAGCGGGTTATAGCTGTCGCCCGGCGCCTCTGCCACAGCCTTGGCGGCGGCATGGGCGAACTGCGAGTTGTGGCCGACGACGAACGACGAGAATTTGAATCGAACGTTGAGCTCAGAGGGCGGTATCGGCGGCGCATCGGCATAGGGTTCAGCGACGTTGTCGCGCCCGTTGTCACTGGCGGAGCTCAGCGTTTCGACATCGACATTGGCGATGGCAGGACGATGGCCCGTAGGCGAGATGACGAAGTCAATGTCCACGTCGGTGCCGGTGACCGCCTGGAGGGTTTCCTGGATGAGCCCTGAGAAGCGGTCGGCCAGCCAGTCTTTGGCGAGCTTGCTGGGCACGCCGATGCGGTAGGTGTTGTTGTCGGCCGAGAGCACGGAGGTGTTCTTCAGCCACATGTCGTAGGTCCTCTTGGCCAGCTGGAATCGGAGCTCCTCCTGCACCTGGGACCAGACTTGGTCCTGGTTCAACTCATGCCTCCTTCCGTCTCAGGCCTGTGGACGAACGCCACTGAACCTGGGGAAGGAGACCCGCTGGGCTCTGCATATGCTGTGGAAAACTTGGGGCCAATTTGATTCCATCCTTTCCCGCTACCTCGCCCACTCGCCATCCCGGCATCTCAAACAAGGCGACCGCAGGTACAACCGAAGCTCAACGACCCTCGAGCTCCGCATAACCGTGTCCTGTGGAAAAGAGCGGACCGGATTTCCACAGGCTGGCGGTGCCTATCTGTCCGAAATCCCACATCCGGTCGATCCCGAAATATAGAAGCGCTGCTGTATGCTTTACTCGCACTCAAGTGTGGCTTTTAGTGGGACCGACTAGTGCGACCTGTACTGGACTGGAGCTGCTACCCCTACTCCGTCTGCTTCCGGGGCGGGATTGTAGCAAAGGTATAACGTCTTCGCAAGGCTGCACGTCACCTGATGAAGTGATAGTGGCGGTGTGGCAATCGAGCAACCTAGGTTTCGATACACTACCGCGGTCCACATCAAGTCTCGCGCATAGGGAGTTCCCGCCATCAAGCGAACCTTTCAACCCAAGAAGCGGTACCGCCGCCGCGTGCACGGGTTTCTTCGCCGCATGAGCACACGGGGCGGTGTTCGAGTCGTGCAGAACCGCCGTCGTAAGGGCCGCCTACGGCTTAGCGCTTAACGCGCCTCTCGCGTTGAAGAGGCGTTACCGGCTTCGCCGGCAGGCGGAGTTCCAGTCTGCCTTCGCAGGCAAGCGGGTCTACAGCGGGAAGGCTCTGGTCGCGTTTGCGGTGCCTGGCACGGGAGATGCGAACCGGGTTGGCGTGACCGTCAGCCGAACCGTCAAGGGTTCGGTCGCCCGCAACAAGGCCCGCCGCCGCGTAAGGGAGCTGGCCCGCGAAAAGCTGCTTGGACCTGATTCGCCGTTGGCCAGCCTGGGAATACGATATGACGTGGTCCTGATCGCTCGCCCGGCAGCGCTCGTAATGTCGTTTGCGGAGCTGAGCGAGGAGGCCTCGCAGGCTGCGCTCAGGCTCTCAAAGCTCAATCCATGACCAAGATTTTTCTCGTCCTGATTCGCGGCTACCAGATGTCGTTCTCGAAGCTCCTCCCGCCGTCGTGCCGCTACTACCCTTCGTGCTCGCATTACACCTACGAGGCGATGGAGAAGTACGGGTGGCTGCGGGGTGGTTGGATGGGGGCGGCGCGCATCGCGCGATGCCACCCGTTCGCCAAGGGCGGCTACGATCCTGTTCCCTGACTTAGCCGTACTGGCCAATCGACTGGAGAACTGACATCTTCCTGAGCTCGCCGTTGGACGTCTTCAAGCCCATAAAGAACTTATGGGAGACCGAGATCGTGAACAACCTCACGGCGGTGTTGACTTTCATCTACGTTCACTTCCAGGCCGTGCCGGTGCTGGCCACCATCGGCGCGTACGGCGTCGCGATCGTGGTCCTCACCATCGGCATCCGGCTGATTCTTTCGCCGCTCCAGCAGTTCCAGCTCACCACCCAGAGAAAGTCGATGCTCGAGCAGCGAAAGCTGGCCCCCGAGGTTGGCGAGCTGCGCAAGAAGTACAAAAAGGAGCCGCAGAAGCTCCAGGCCGAGATGACCAAGCTGTATGCGGAGCACGGCATCAACCCTCTCGCCGGGTTGGTGGGTTGTCTTCCCCTCGTGGTCCAGCTGCCGATCCTGACCGCCCTCTACTACGTGTTCCAGGGCTTTGCGAAGCACGCGACCGGGCCTGCGCACTTCCTGTTCGTTCCGAACCTGAATGACAACCCCAACCACCACCTGCTGGTGACGCTGGCCGGCAACATCGGGATTCCCGATCCCTGGTATCTCGTGTTTCCGCTGCTGGCCGCGGCCACCACCTACGTCCAGACCAAGATGCTGCAGATGCCGCCGGCGCCCAACCTCACCGACCAGGAGGCCCAGGCGCAGCAGATGCAAAAGATGATGGTGTGGATGTCGCCGCTGATGATCGGCTACTTCGCGCTGAACGTCCCGGCGGGACTCGGCCTCTACTGGTTCATCGGCAATTGCGTCGGTATCATTCAGCAGTATTTCGTCGTCGGTTGGGGCAACCTCCTCCCGGGTCGAAACAAGGTCGATTCAGCGCCGGCGTTGGGATTGAAGGCTCGGGGAAGCGCGGGCCCGAAGGGAGGCCCCGACATTGGACCGAAGGCCACGTTCAGCGGGCCCAAGGGCGCTGCCGACATCGGACCGAAGGACATTGCCGGCGGCTCCCAGAATGGATCCAAGAACGGATCGAAAAACGGACCGCAAAACGGGACGAACGGACCGCAGAACGGTTCTAGAGCCCAGCCGCAGAGCGGGCGCAATCGCAAGAAGAAAAAGAGATGAGGGCGGTGCAATGAGATCAGCAGAGGGGCGGGGGCGCACACTCGACGAGGCGGTAGATGCGGCGTTGATCGAGCTTGGCGAAAGCCGGCGCAACGTTGACGTCAAAGTGCTCAGCGAGGGCTCGGAGGAGACCGTGGTCGAGGTCACAGTGATCGACCAGGCAGCGTCGGGAGTGTCACTTGCGCCAGCGGATGGAAAGGGTGAGATGGCCCGCACTCTGGTTGAGGGCTTGCTGAAGCACATGGGCATTCGCGCCCAGGTCACCACGCGCCAGGGGAGCGAGCCCACGACGCTGGACATCAGCGGTCGCGACCTCGGCGCCCTCATCGGTTGGCGGGGCGAGACGCTCCGCGCACTGCAGTCGGTCACCAACGTGATGGTTGGCCGCCACCTCGGCGAAGGCGAGCGCATCATCGTTGACGTGGAGCGCTACCGACAACGGCGCGAGCACACGGTGCGCGAGATCGCGCTGCGCGCCGCCCGCCAGGTAAAGATGACCGGCGATGCGATCACGCT
>DATCPU010000149.1:0-13678 GCA_036569925.1 Candidatus Dormiibacterota bacterium | reverse complement strand
CGCTATACCCTCCCGGTCGAGCCTGGCGGTTGACCAGAATCAACTTCTTGTAGAGGACGCAGCCAAGCGACCCGAGTCGCAGGCTGGCTCGTTGTCCTAGCTGAAAGGGAGTTCGAGCATGGCCGTGGGCGCCAGTGCGGCCCCAGGCCGGTCTGCACTCGTGGTCCCTCAACCAAGTCGGGAAGCCTGTTCAAAAGGGGGGAGGCCACCGTGGTTGCACGCTCGCCGGCGGCAAGGTCGGTTCGACCCGGATCCGGGCGGCTTTTCGCGTGGCCGGATGCTCTGATACTCCTCGGCCTGCTGGTCCCGGCGACCTTTGTGCCGCTGGCGGGGAGTGGGGGCGGCGGACTTTTAGTGGCGCCGAACCAGCACTTCTACATCGTGTCGGCGGTCTCGATCATCACGGCGATGGTCGCCGGCGCGCTGGCCCTGGCCACGATCCAGATCGGCCTCTACCGGGTGCTCTTCCTGTGTCTCGGCTTCATGTCCCTCTGCGCGATTTTCGCCGTGCACGGCCTGACGACGCCAGGCATGCTCGTACCCGATCTGTTCAGCGAGTACTCCGGCAGCGCGGTGGCGATCTCCGCGTACCTCAGCCTTGCGATTCCGGCAATCTTCCTCGCCTCGAGCTACGCGCCAGGCCTGGCACGGCTGGAACGCCGCCTCCCGTTCTGGCCGGCAGGTTGGCTCGTCCTGCTCGTGGTCGTCGGCATCGTGGGCTACGCCGGCATCGCCATCTATCGCACCGCTCTGATAGCGGCGCTGCCGCTTTCGCAGCCGCCGTACAGCACCGGGCTGGCGATCCTCAGCATTGCGCTGTTCATCTTTGCGGCGCTCCGGCAGGCGCGCAGCTATCGCCGTGCCCGCCTGGTCAGCCAGGCGTTCTTGCTCGCGGCATTCGTTCTGCTCGCCGACGCGGCCGCCGCGATGGTCCTGTTCAGCCCCTGGACGGTTGGTTGGTGGTACTACCACCTCCTTATGCTCGCCGCGGTTGGACTGGCGCTGAATGCGTTGTTGGTCGAGCGGACACGCGCGCGCTCCTTCCGATCGGTGATTGAGACTGCCTTGGAGCTCCAGGTCTCCGTCGACGTCGAGGAGCTCGACTTCGAGGTGATCGCCGCCCTCGTGGCAGCAGTCGAGGTCAAGGACCGTGAAACTCACGGCCACAACCGGCGCGTGGCCCAGCTCAGCGTTCAGATCGGACGGCAGCTCGGGATGTCGGCCACCGAGCTTCGAGTACTCGCGCGCACGGGATTGCTCCACGACGTTGGCAAGCTCGGGGTTCCAGACGCCATCCTCGAAAAGGATGGACCGCTAACTGAATCCGAGTCCGCGGTCATGAAGACCCACCCCGAGATAGGAGTTGCGATCCTGAAGCGCGGCGGGCATTTCAAGCGCGAGCTGTTGGGCGTTCTTTACCACCACGAGCGCATGGATGGGAGCGGCTACCCTCACGGTTTGGTGTCGGACGCGATCCCGATCGAGGCCAGGATCGTGGCGGTCGCCGACACCTACGACGTGCTGACGACTGACCGGCCGTATCGAAAGGCCTGCGGAGGAAGAGAGGCGCGACGCGTGGTCGAGGACGAGGCGGGCACCCATCTCGATCCCAATGTGGTCGTCGCGCTGATGCGCACGCTGGATGGGCAGGACTCCGGATCGGCGGGCCCAACTCGCAGAGGCAGCTTCGGTGCGCGGGCATGGTTCCGAAGGGCAGCTGAACGAACCCGGTGGACGGACAACCGCACGGCATAACGGAGTCCCGGCACGTCCCGCGCGTGGCCTGTCACGATTGACCTGATGAAATTTGGCGTGGCGATTTTCCCAACTGATTACTCAATCTCGATGACCGAGCTCGCGCCGGCGGTCGAGCAGCTTGGCTTCGATTCGTTGTGGGCGGCCGAACACTCTCACATTCCCACCAGCCGGGAGTCGAAATGGCCCGGTGGAGAGGAGCTGCCGAAGCAGTACTCACACACCCTGGATCCATTTGTCGCGCTGACTGCTGCAGCCCTGGCATCCAAGACTCTGCTTGTGGCGACCGGCATCTGCCTGGTGGTGCAGCGCGACACCATCCACACCGCCAAACAGGTTGCGAGCCTCGACCACATCTCGAACGGCCGGTTTGTGTTCGGCATCGGAGCCGGCTGGAACCGCGAGGAGATGGCGGACCACGGAACGGATTTCGACACGCGGTTCCAGCTCATGCGCGAGCGGGTCGAAGCGATGAAGGCGATCTGGACCCAGGACGAGGCCGAGTACCACGGAAAGCTCGTCAATTTCGAACCCATGTGGTGCTGGCCCAAGCCGGTTCAGAAGCCACACCCGCCGGTGCTGCTGGGAGGGAGCGGTCCGAGCGTCCTGAAACGGGTCGTCGCTTACGCGGACGGGTGGATGCCGAACCGGGGCGCGGACCTACCCCGGATCCCCGAGCTGCAGGAGCTCGCGGCGGCGGCGGGTCGCGGGCACCTGCCGGTGACGACCTATCCCAAGGCCGAGGCGCCCGCCATCGAACAGGCGGCCGAGGCGGGTGTCGAGAGATGCATCTGGTACGTGCCACCCGACGGCCGCGACCAGGCACTGGCGAGGCTGGAGGAGCTCGCCGGGCTGATACGGGGGTTCGGCGAATAGCCGAACCATCAGACCTCCCCGGTCGCCGGGGAGGAAGGGCAGCCCCTAGGCGGGCGGGGTGGTGGCGATCAGGGCAGTAAAGCGCGGCTCGCCTCGCACTGAGGCGAAGTCGTCGTCGTCCGCCGCTGCCGCCCTCAGGTCCTCTCGCATCGCGATACCTTCCTCGAGCAAGTCCAGCGCCTTATTGATTTGCAGCTGCCTCGCGCAGACTGCTGCCAGGGTATAAATCGCCGCGCCAAGAACACGGGCAGGCGCGTCGAGGGCACGTAGCTCGGATACCGTTTCCTCGGTCAAGTGCTGACTCCGCGCCGCCTCTCCACGCTCGATGAACTGGTCGGCAAGGTGAATGCGCGGATGCAGGTAGCTGTTCCGAAGGATCGCCTCTCCAACTGTTTCCGAGATGTACCAGTTGAAGGGGCGGTCTCCAAGCGTCTCCCACATCGCCATGATGGAGGTGAGCGCAGCCTCGGATCTCGCTGCCGCATCTGCCAGTGAAACGCCCGCCGCCGCTGCCATCTCCGAATCGTTGAACTCGTTGATGTCGCCGGGAGGCGCATTGACAGGCCGCTCCGCCGCCGCCTCCGTCAGGCCATTCCACAGCCGGTCTCGCCACTGGGCGACGTGAAACATTGTCATCGTCGGCGTCCAACCAGAGGGCGGCTGTGCCTTTGCCGCCGCCTCTGCGACGAAAGCTTTCTCGAGTTCCTGCTGCTTCTGAAGCAGCGGAAGCACATCTTTCACGTCCTGCCCTCCAGGAGAGACTTCGGGATTGAGCCCCAGGTTCCTCCCTTCCGCCGGAAGACGATTCCAGCCAGCATCTCCAGGATCACGCGGTTCGCAAGAAACGAGGTGATCTCGGACGAGTCGTAAGGGGGCGAGACCTCGACCACGTCGATGCCAACCACCGGTAGCTCGATCGCGATTCGTCGCACCGCATCGAGCGCCTGGCGCGCCGTGAAGCCGCCGGGCTCGGGCGTCCCCGTGCCCGGCGCCATTCCCGGGTCGACGACGTCGACGTCGAAGGAGACGAACACGCCATCGCAGTCGTCGACCGCGATCGCGAAGGCCTCTTCCAGCACCTCATCAAGACCGCGTCGCCCGACCTCGTGCATCTCGTACGAGTGCATCTGCCGATCCGCCATCCACTGAAGGGTCTCCGGCTCCGGCCAGTATCCGCGTAGGCCGATCTGGATAAAGCGGTCGCCACGGCAGGCGCCCGATTCGATCAGGCGGCGCATTGGCAACCCGTGGCCGATGAGGCTGCCGAACTGGGTCTCCCCGGTGTCGGCGTGCGCGTCGAAGTGGATGACCGACACGCGGCCCCAGCCTTTGGCCCGTGCGACGCCCGTGACATCCGGCCACGTGACTGTGTGATCGCCGCCCAGGATGACGGGGATCGCGCCGGCCTCGGTGACGATACGCACCGCGTTCTCGAGGTTGTCGATGGGTAAGCGCGCCTCAACGCCGGGCATCTCGATGTCGCCGGCGTCGAGCACGCGCAGGTCGCGAAGCGGGTCGACTCTCAGCGCGAGGTGGGGGCGCGCGGCGTCATGCGGGTTGTAATCGGTGGAGCGGATCATCTTGGGACCGAAGCGGGCGCCGGGTCGGTAGGAAGTGCCAGCGTCGTACGGAGCTCCGATGATCACAACGTCGGCACCCTCAAAGGTCGAGGGGTCGTCGAGGTCGCATCGCTCAACGCCGAGAAAGGTCAAGTCGGGCCCGTACATCCCACCCAGGCGCGGCACGGCGCTAGTCTGCCACTCAGGCTTCGAACACGACGCGGCCGCCGACCACAGTGGCCGCGACCCTGGTCTCAGCGAGCCCCTCCGCAAGCGTCGTGGTGAGGTCCCGATCGAGAATCGCGATGTCGGCCAGCATGCCTTCGCGCAGCCGGCCCTTTGCCAGCTCTGAGCGTTCGGCGTAAGCGCTGCCAGAGGTCCAGGCGGCGACGGCGTCGGCTAACGACAGCCGCTCCGATGGCACCCAGCCGCCATGCGGCTCACCCGCCCTGGTCTGCCGGTTCACGGCGACGTGAAGGCTGCCGAAAGGGTCGATGGGAACCACAGGCCAGTCGCTCCCGAACGCCAGCCGGCCGCCGGAGCGCAGGATCGTTGCCCACGGCCAGCCGCCGGATGATCGCTCTAGGCCCAGCTTTGGCGCCCACACGTCCTGCAGGTTGTGGCTGGGCTCCGCGTGCTGTGGCTGCATGCTGGCGATCACTCCGAGGGAAGCGAAGCGTCCGAGGTCGGCAGGGGTCGGTGCCTCGATGTGCTCGATGCGGTGTCGCTGCGAAGGCTTGCAGGGCTCAAACGCGTCGAGCGCATCCCTGATCGCGGCGTCGCCGATGGCGTGCACCTGGATCTGCCAGCCTCGAGCATCCGCGGCATGAATCGCCCTGGCGAGCTCGCCCGGCTCCCAGAAAGGAGTTCCGAATGCGCCCGGATCCGAAGGCGACATGTCCGCGTATGGATGCAGCATCGCCGCCGTACCGGACTCCACGACACCGTCAGCGAATGCTTTCAAGATCCCGGTCCTGATCCAGTCGTTCGCCGGCACCGCATGCGCGGCCTCCTCGTAGAGGTCCAGCCGGCCGTCCCATCCGGCCGCGTCGAGCCCAGGCTCCATGTCGAATGCAAGCCGGATCCTCATCGTCAGCTCGCCACTCTCAAGCAACGATCCATACAGCTCGAGTTGTTTGAGGCCGTGACCCGCCTCCTGGACCGAGCCGATGCCGTGCGACGCAGCCAGCCGCATCCCGGAACGAACCGCGTCTAGGTCCATCTCTGGGGTTGGCTGCGGCAGGTGGCGGCGCACGCCCTGCATCGCCGCCTCCTTGAGGATGCCGGCCTGTGCACCGCCGGCGCCGGTCGCTTCAAGTCCGGCGATGGCCATGGCCTGGCTGTTCACCCAGGCCGTGTGGGCGTCGTAAGACTCCAGGTATGCCGGTCGGTCTGGAACGAGCCGGTCGAGCAAATCGATCCCGGGCATCCCGCCCTGGAAGGCGGAGTAGAACCAGCCGCGGCCGGTCACCCATTCGCGCTCGGGGTGGGCCGCGACAAAATCACCGATCCGGTGCTCGACCGCAGCCTGCGTTTCGGCTCCGCCCAGGTCGAGGTCGGCCAGCGACCGGGATCCCATCATGAAATGGACGTGCGCGTCGTTGAGCGCCGGCATGATCGTCGCGCCACTGGCATCGATGACCGGCGCGCCCGGCGGCACCATGGCCAGGATCTCCTCGTCCGTTCCTACGGCCAAGATCCGTTCTCCTGACACCGCCACTGCGCTGGCCGCCTTGAGCGCGGGCGGCCAGACCACCCCGTGCACCACCGCCAGGGTCACCCCCGGGTCGAGCGTCAAAGCGCCGATTCGCGCGCCAGCCTTCGATTTCGCATGCTCTGAATCGCGGCGAAGCCGATGGCGAGAACAGCGCCCGCAACGAAGATGAACGTGCCGATGACGTTGACCTGCGGCGGCACCCCCAGGCGAGTCGCACCATAGACCCACAGCGGAAACGTCAGGGTGTTGCCGGCGACAAAGCTTGTGATCACATAGTCATCGAGGCAAAGAGCAAACGCGAGCAGAGCCGCGGCCAGGACGCCGGGAAAGATGATCGGTAGCGTGACCAGGATGAATGTCGACCATGGCGATGCGCCAAGGTCCTGTGCGGCTTCTTCGAGCGAGTTTTCGAAGCCGACCAGCCGGGCTCGCACCGTGATGGCAACGAATGGGATCGAGAACATGACCTGGGCCAAGACGATGGTGACCGGGCCCAGGGGAACGTTGCCGGCGACGAACAGGGTCAGCAGCGCGGCGCCCATCACCACCTCGGAGGCGGCGATGTTCATGACCATGACCGCGTCCAGCAGCGTCTTGCCGCGGAAGCTGTATCGATGGGAGGCGAGAGCGATCATCGTGCCCAGAACGGTTGCGATGAGAGCCCCGACGGTGGCCGTCACAAGAGAGGTTGTAACGGCTGAGGTCAACGCCGTTACGCCGAACGGGTTAGCGAACCACTTGAGCGTGAAGCCCGTCCAGACAATGTTCAACCTGCCATGTGTGTTGTTGAACCCAAACACGATCATGACGAAGATCGGTGCGAACAGCCACAGGATCACCAGGTGGGTGTACGTGGGCAGCAGGAGGGACTGGAGCCGGCTCCTCAACCTTGGGGAGCTGCTGGCGCGCGGTGTGCCCGTTACCGGGGCCGTTCGCGAGGCCAACGTCAGCCTCCCATGATCTGTTCGGTGCCGAAGATTCGCTGGTAGATGATCAGGGTCGCCAGCAGGCCGAGCATGAAAACGAACGCCAGCGCGGCGGCCAGCGGATAGTTGATGTTGACCTGGAACTGCGTCTCGATCACGCGCCCGACCATCGTCGTGCCGACGCCCCCGAGCAGGTCCTGGTTGACGTAGTCGGCCACCGCCGGGATGCCTGTCAGGAGCACTCCGGCGAAGACGCCGGGGACCGACAGGGGGAAGATCACGCGCCGAAACACCTCGAACTTGCTGGCGAAGAGGTCCTGGGCCGCTTCGACCAGGCCGCGGTCGATCTTCTCGAGCGACGCGTAAACCGGGAGCAGCATGAATGGAAAGAACGTGTAGGCGAGGCCCCCCGTGACCGCTACGGGCGTGGCGAGCACTCGAAAGTCATGGGGTAGGAGGTTCGCTGATTTGAGTGGCCCAAACACCACGCCGTCATCGCTTAGCAGTGTTTCCCACGACAGGGTCCGGATGACGAAGGAGACAAAGAAGGGCAGCAGCACCGCCAGCAGGTAAGACGATTTACGTGAGCCGGCGTGGAATGCGATCCAGTAGGCGGCCGGATAAGCGACGACGAGCGCCACGATCGTCGCCGAGCCGCCGTACTCGACGGCGTGAAGGTACTGCTCGGAGTACAGGCCGAACCCCTGCGAGTAGTTATCGAAGTTCCAGGTGAAGTTGAAGCCGCTGATGAAGTCGCCAGACTCCAGCGATGTGATGGCAAGAGTGGCGATCGGCAGCAGGAAGAAGAGCAGCATCCAACCGCTCCCCGGCAGGATCAGCAGGTAAGGCGCCAGCGCGCGGCGCCACCGGGCATTGAGCGCTGGCCGCCTCGCTGCGTGCGCGCCGGCCGCCAAGTTTGGCTACCTGCCTCCGGTCCTGCTCATGCTTCGATCAGATCGCAACTGCTGTGAAGAGGTCCAGCCAGTGGTTCGTCTCCTCTTTGCTGGCAAGGACCCGGTAGTAGGACGTGTTCGCGAGGGTCTCTGCAGGCGGGAATATGGCCGGATCTGTAGACAATTCCAGCAACGACGCCTTGTCCGCCGCAGCTTTGGCCGCAGCGGCATCCTGCTCAATGTAGGTCTGCGCGCTCGGGACCGGTGTGATGTATTCGATGGACTCAGCCATCGTGGCCGCAATCCTGGGCTGGTACACCCAGTTCATGTATGTGATGGCATCGAGCGGGTGGGCGGCGCCCACCGGGATGGCCATGTTGTCGGTCCAGATAACCCCACCCTCCGAAGGGATCACGAACTTGAGGTCATTGTTGCCGTTGGAAAGGTTGGTCTGGAAGATGTCGCCGGACCACGCCATGCTGATCCAGGTGTCACCCTTGCTCAGCGCATCGATGTAGCTCTGGTCGTAGTACTTGCGCACGATCCCTTGGGCGCGTTGCGTCTTGAGCTTGTCGGCCGCTTTCTGCCAGTCCGCGGGGGTCGATGTCTCGGGCTTGATGCCGATTCCGCGCAGGGCCAGGTTGCCGAGGTCCTGGGTTTCGCGGAACATACCGACCTTGCCGGCGAACTTGGGGTCGAAGAGGTCGTTGAAGCTCGTGATCTCACGCTGCGTCAGCTTGGGGTTGTAGCCGATGCCGGTGAGTCCGGACTGCCAGGGGATGGTGAACTTGTTGCCTGGATCGAAGCCGCGCGCCTGGACCCGGGGCGCCGCGTACTGAGTGAAGTTGGGGAGCTTCGTCAGGTCGAGCTCGTTGAGCCAATTTTGCTCCATGTATCGAGTCAGGTAGATACCGTTGGTGACGACGATGATGTCGTAGCCAATCGCTTTGCCAAGCAGCAGCAGCGGCGCCTCCTTGGCGAAGAAGCTGTCGTTGTCCAGGATCGGCTCGGTGTAAGTGACTTTGATCCCTGTCTCTTTTTGAAATTGCGTGAGGGTGGGGTACGTGGTCTTGCCCTTGGAGTCGGTGCCCGTATCCATGTAAAGCGGCCAGTTCGCAAAGTCCAGGACGCCGGCCTTCGTCGCGTTGTCCCACACCCAGTTGGTATGTGTCGCTACCGCGGGTTTGCTGCCAATTCCGCATGCGGCCAGGAACGCAGCCATGCTCGCGGCGCCGGCTCCCTGGAGGGCCGAGCGCCTTGTTATTCGTCTCTGTGTCAACCCGCGCAGAAACGACGGATCCATGTAAGACGGAAGCTCTTTCTCGGTGCTCATTCCTCTCCTCGAATGTGTGGTGTCGGTATGACGCGGGCCGCCGAATCGCCGGCGGGGATCACGAACGTGTGTTGAGGCGCCCAGGCAAGGCGAACTGCATCGCCCGGCTTGGCGACGGCGCCCCCAGTTGAGTTGCGATCGAAGGCCGTCATCTCTCTTCCCTCGCTGGTCTGGAAGAAGTACTGAAAGCTCACTCCGGCGAACACGGCGCTCCGTAGGGTAGCCGGTACCACGTTCTGGTTCGCGCTCGGCTCTGCGCCCACAGGGATCACCTGGATCTTCTCCGGCCGGACGCCGACACGAACGGATTCGCCGGCCCGGCGGTCCTGCTCGACAGGTATGCGGATCCTGACGCCATTGACCAGGTCGACCTGGCCCCAGCCGTTCTCGGTGCCGCGATAGGTTCCTTCGAGCAGGTTGGAGGCGCCAAGGAACTCGGCGACAAACACTGTCGTGGGCCGCTCGTAAACGTCCTCCGGTCGGCCGAGCTGCTCGATCTTTCCGTTGTTCATGACGGCGATGCGGTCCGAGATGGTCATCGCCTCTTCCTGGTCGTGCGTCACGAAAACGAAGGTGATGCCGACCTCCTTCTGGATTCGCTTGAGCTCCAGCTGCATCTGCTTTCGGAGCTTGAGGTCGAGCGCGCCCAGCGGCTCGTCCAGCAGCAGCACCTGGGGCCGGTTGACGAGCGCTCGAGCGAGCGCGACACGCTGCTGCTGGCCTCCCGAAAGCTGAGACCGGCGGCGCTTTCCGTAGCCCGCGAGACTCACCAGCTCGAGCGCCTCCACCACGCGCCTCTCGACCTCTTTGCCCGGGACCTTCTTCCGGCGGAGCCCAAAAGCAACGTTGTCGTAAACGCTCAGGTGCGGGAACAGCCCATAGGACTGGAACACGGTGTTCACATTTCTCTTGTACGCGGGCAGGTCGGTCACATCCTGGCCATCGAGCCGGACCACTCCCTCAGTCGGCATCTCGAAGCCTCCGATCAGACGGAGCGTCGTGGTTTTGCCGCAGCCGGACGGTCCAAGCATGCTGAAGAACTCACCGCGCACGATCTCCAGGCTGAGCCTGTCAACCGCCACCACGGCGCCAAAGCGTTTGACCACCTGGTCGAGAACGACGACCGAGTCGCCGTGTGCCGGATGCGCCTCCGGCGGCGCCGGCCCGCTCATCGATGTCGCACCGTTGGCCTCCTCGGGCTCGCTGGGTATTTCCGATATTGACTGGCGAGAGTGCCCGAGTACCCAAGGGCCCGGATCTCCTGCGCCAGGCGGCGTTTCAGCGACCAATTCTGCATCTTGCCGCGAAGTGACCGTGCCCCCGCACCGCTTTGACCCCTCAGCCCGTGTTCTGCAGGCCGGCTGCGACCCCGTTGACGGTGAGGAGAAAGAGCCTTTCCGCCAGCGCTCTGTCTCGTCCGCGCGAACCCCCGGCGCGCAGGGCGCGCAAGGCTTTCAGCTGGAGGTGGGAAAGCGCGTCGACGTATGGGTTCCGCAGCTCAATCGCCCAGGAAGGGACCCGCCGATCCTCGAGCAAGCGCTTATGGCCCGTGACTGCAAGCACCAGCTTTTTTGTGAGGTCGTACTCGCGCAGCAGCCGGGACGCGAGGGCCGGGTTCGAGCCAAGCTCCAGGTATCGCTCAGCGATCTTTCTATCGGTCTTGGCCAGGCTCATCTCGGCGTTGTCAAGGAGCACGTTGAAGAGCGGCCACGACACGTATGCCTTGGTGAGCTCACCGAGTGGCGCCGCCGCCAGGCCACTTCCCAGGCCGTACCAGCCCGGTAGGTTGAGCCGCATCTGCGACCAGGCGAACACCCACGGAATGGCACGAAGGTCGTCGAGCTCATGGCCGGCGTGACGCCTGGCGGGTCGGGAGGCGATACGCAGGCGGCTCAGCTCTTCGATCGGGCTCACCTGCCCGAACCAGCTCGCGAATCCTTCGGCTTCAACCAGGCCGCGGTACGCGTGGCGTGCAGCGCCGTCAACCTGCGAGGCCAGGCGCCCGAAGCGCTCCGCAGCAGGCCGCGCGCGATTTCGTGAGACCGGCGCCGAGGCTTCGAGGACCGCGGATGCGACCTGCTCGAGGTGCCGTCGCGCAATCGCCCGGTTGCCATACCTCGCAAAGATCACCTCGCCCTGCTCGGTGACCTTGAAGTGGCCGCCGACCGAGCCAGGGGCCTGGGCTCGAACCGCCCGGTTGGCAGGTCCGCCGCCGCGGCCGAGCGCCCCGCCCCGGCCGTGGAAGAGCGTGAGATGCAGGCCATGCTGCGCGGCCCATCGTGTCAGTTCCTCCTGCGCGCGATACAGAGCGAGCGTGGCTGTCAGCGGGCCGACCTCCTTGGTCGAATCCGAGTATCCGAGCATCACCTCCAGGCGCCGGCTGGATTGGGCGAGCCGACGCACCGGAGTGAGCTTCAACATGGCTTCCATCACCGAAGGCGCCCGGCCCAGATCGGCGACCGTTTCGAACAGCGGGATCACCTCGAGTCTGGGCGCCACGCCTCCCGTGGCATGGCCGGCAAGCTCGTAGACGGCCGCGATATCCTCCACGCCGCGAGTGAAGCTCACCACGTAGCGCCGGCAAGACTCGAGGCCAAAGTCTGCCTGCAGTGCGGCCATCGCCCCGAGTGTGTCGAGAACCTCTTTGGTGGCCGCCGACCACCTCGCGCCCGCGCGAACCTCGTCCAGAGCCTGTGCGTGGATGAGGCTGTGCTGGCGCACCTCCAGCTCGGCAAGATGGAAGCCGAACGTCTCGGCCTGCCAGATCAGGTGCTGCAGCTCGCCGTACGCCAGGCGCGCCGCGCCGGCGGCGGCGAGCGACGATTGCACGGTCCTCAGGTCGTCGAGAAGGCCGGCCGCTCGATCGAATTTCCGCCTCCTTTCCTTCATACGTGTCGCTCGGATCCGGTCCGCCACGTGAATCAGGAACTGCCGGTGGGGCTCGGATGGCGAGCGCTTCTCGAGCTCCGCGAAGCGCTTTGGGTCCGCGGCGCGCAATGCGGTCAGGCGCCGACGCAGTCGGGGGCTCGGCGGCGTCGTGGCGGTGTCGGCCGTGAGAGCGCGGCCAACGCGATTGGTCGCGTTCTCCAGCGCGATCAGCACGTGCTCTGCCTGGATCGGCAGCGTCGCAGCGGTCACCGCCGCGGTGATGTTGGCGTTGCCGTCACGGTCTCCGCCGACCCAGCTCCCGAACCTGAGAAACGCAGGCGCCAGCGGCGGCCGCCGGCCCGAGTCACTCGGACCGAGGGCACGGTCCAGCGCTCTGTATATCTCGGGTACCGCGAGGAAAAGGGTCTCGTCGAAGACGGCCATGACCGAGCGAACCTCGTCCAGCGGCTGAACCTGCGTCATACGCAGCTGGCCTGTACGCCACAGAATGTCGACCTCCTCGACCAGGCGCCGGCGGGCCTCGGTGCGCTCGCCTTCCGAGCGGCCCGGATCGTCCAGCCGATCAAGCTGCTCGCCGGCTCTGCGGATCGCGGTCACCACGGCTCGGCGCCGTGCCTCGGTGGGGTGGGCGGTGAAAACGGGATGCACCTCGAAGTCGGCAAGCATCTGGTTCACCCGTCGTGTACCGTGCCGAGACCTCAACTGGGCGACGGTCGCCGCCAGCGATTCGGGCAGAGGCCTCGGCCCCTGGTCCCGCTCACGCAAGACCCTCGCACGATGATGCTCTTCAGCGAGATTGGCGAGATGGAAGTAGCAGGCGAACGCGCGGGCGACGGCGGTGGCGCGGGTCAGCGACCACGCTGCGACGAGCTTCTCGGCACGGTGCTCGAACGCGCCGTCATCGCGTGCTCGGATCACCGCATGCCTCAGCCGTTCGACGTCGCGCAGCAGGGCGGCGCCGCCGTATTCGGCGACGACCTGGCCGAGAATCTCGCCGAGCATGCGGATGTCGCGCCGCAGCTCAGGCGGTATTTCCTGCCGAGCGGTTTCCCTACGGGTCAAGTTTCTTGCGACTCGGCTTTGCCAGCTGCGCGTACTCGAACGAATCGACGAGGGCCGCCAGGGACGCTTCGATGATGTTTTCTGAGCAGCCCACTGTCGTCCAGCGTCGCAGGCCGCGTCCCGACTCGATGAGCACCCGGGTCGTGGCGGCGGTGCCGGCAGCGCTATCCAGGATGCGGACCTTGTAGTCATGAAGGCCAACGCCCTTGAGGCTCGGAAAACGAGGGCTCAAGGCTTTGCGCAGCGCGGCGTCAAGCGCGTTGACGGGCCCATTGCCCGAAGCCGCAGTGTGATAAACCGTGCCTCCGACCTCGACCTTGACTGTCGCCTCCGCATGCACGGCATCGCCGTCCTTGCGGACCATCGTCGTGAAGTCGGCCACCTTCCAGGGAGCTTCGTAACCGGGCTGCAGCCTCCGGAGCAGCATCTCGAAGGATGCATCGGCGGCTTCATAGGAGTACCCGCGGTGCTCGAGCTGTTTGAGGTGCTGCACGAGCCATCGCGTGTGGGGGTCGTCGCGGTCGAGCTCCAACCCGAACTCGCGCGCCTTCGCCAGGATATTGCCTCGGCCTGAGAGCTCGGACACCAATACATGCGGCTCGTTGCCCACGAGACTCGGATCGATGTGCTGGTAAGAATCGCTGTGCTTCAGCACCGCGGCCACATGC